>NZ_JAYEET010000023.1:0-133591 GCF_034653255.1 Pseudomonas spirodelae
GGCTGTAGCCACCGTCATAACCTTCGGCTTTGATTTGCGCCAACAGCGCCTTGGCACTGCGCCGCTGTTGCTTGGGCCGCAGCGAATCGGCTTTTAGCGCCTGCTCCAGCGTGGCGTGAAAAGGGCTGAGTTTGTTGAAGATCGCGCGGCGTTGGTAGACCGGCGGCTTGGCCTCAGGTGCTCTGACCCACTTGCGAATCGTGTTGCGCGCCAACCCGGTGCGCTTGGCTATCTCATGCAGCGACAGCTTGTCGCGGAAATACATCCGGCGAATTTTGCCCATCATTTCCATACTGATCACCCTGTGTTCTCCTGCTCAAAAATTGAGCAGAAGCAGTTGAACACCTGGGTCAGTTTTCAGTCGGCAGAACAGCCTCTACTGGGTCAGTTTTCGGTCAGCGGCAACAGCTCGCGGCGCTTTTGAGGGTTTATGTCTGCTGGAAGTGCACATAAAGCGGCATAATCAGTAGACATAGCGATTGACGGCGGGGCGTTTCGACTAAAAACACTCGCTCACCCATTACAAATGCAATGCGGGTATCTGGCGGGAAGTGGTCACGTACCGCTCAAGATTCCGGTCAAGTCGCCACGTTCTGCTAATGAAGATTTCGGCATCTGGGAAATCGCGCATTACCTGGGCGAACCGTGGCAAGTAGCAGAACGGTTGTGACTCGACTGCAGGTAAGTCGGCGCGCGTTAAAACGGGGTGAAGTGCCCCGTCGAAATCTAGGAAAACAACAACCTTCTTTGCGGTCATTCGTCCCCCTCGGGGGGCGGACGGGGATAGTCGATATCCAGCTTATCGATCTCCATCAGCACCATGTTCGCTGCGAATTTTGCATTTTTGCGCGCATCAAAGTCGGTTTTCCAGCTTTCGCGGCGTACCCGCTCGACGAAGACCTTGGCAATATTGAGGGCATCAGGAAGCGCGCGATGGTGTGCGCCATCCTGCTGGATACCCAGCTCAACCATCGCCCGCTTCATCCCCACATGTTGAACCTTCTTCTTCGGCTTCGGTTTTGCGTCATGGTATTCGAGCTTCAGATTGCGGTGCGCCCAGTCCTCTAGCGGGTTTTCGACTCCGTGATAAGCGCAGTCGCGCTCGATTATTTTCAGGTCGCCAAAACCCCAGCTGGCCCACGTTTTTCCAGGGTAACGGTTGGCAAATTCTGCCAGCGCGGCGGCGGCGTCTGGGAAGCTCACCCCCCCGTCAACTTCGGCCTGGGTGATGTCGAGGAACTCAACGCAGAACTCACTGAGTTTTTGGTCGGCGCGTACCAGGGTTTTGAACGTATCCAGAACCTCACAGCTTGGCGACACCCAGCAGGCGCCGATTTCGATGATTTCATAGCGATAGCTAGGTTGAGGTTCTTTTTCGCAGGTCGCTTCGAGGTCGATGATCAATAACGGGTTCATTCCAGTTTCCACGCTCAAATACTCCTGCTCAATCAGCAAATCTGTAAGCATTTTATTGTGCGGGTATTTCCCAACGAGCCGGGGGAATAAGCGCGTCGAATACCTGTTGAGCGGTGGGCGTACCACGGGCGGTTTTCAGGAAAAAATCAGCAATGACCAGCCGAACTTCAGTGTCGGCGCGTGTGCCTCGATCAGCAGGCAGGTAGTCGGGATCGGCTTTCGGCAGGTCAAAAAACGAACCCCATGATCGCTTAAGGCTTCTCTGATCTGCCAGGCGCTCAAGCAACTCAGAATGTTCTTTTTCCCAACGCTCCAAAAAATACGTCCAGTCATCTGCGTAGTAGCCTTTGGCATAACGGGTACTGCCAGCGCTGGAGATTTCGAAACGGGTTTCAGTCTATTAATTTCTAGAGAGAAAACCATGAGCAAACAACCACAGAACCTAAGTCGACCTAACCCTCATCCAGCACCACGCCCGGTGGTGCCGAACCTGCCAAGCCAAAGGGGAAACAAGTCTGGTGGTGGTCGCGGTAATTACCCGCCGGCTAAATCGAAGTAACCTTGCCAGCACGAAAGGCTCTGCGCTTGAGCCTGTCACTATTCATGGTCATTCAGTTCCACACTGGCTTCCATGCTCCGGCTTTAATTAGCCCCGTGGGACAGAATGACCCTCGGGGAGCCCCCGGCAGGGCTGCATGAGCAGGCCTGTTATTAAGGGGTTAAAAAATCGCTCGAGGGAGTGTAAGTCGCGTGGTCATATTTACTCGCCACTCCGCGAAGTTCTCGACTGGCCTCAACAGATAGGAGCACGCCCCCGGTTGTCGATCGACGCTGATTAGCGTGGCCGTAATGTTTGCGGCTTTTTACTGAAACATGCCCGAGGGCAAGACTGACCTGATCAGGTTCGGCCTCCCCCTTCAGGTCAGCACTGAACTGATGACGTAATGAGTAAGGGCTAACTTTCGACAACCCGGCCTTTTGGCCTGCACGACTCAGTCGCTTTTCAAAAGCACGATTCGGATCAGCGTCCTGGATAGTTATTTCGTCGCCGTGCGCGGAAATCATTTCTAGAAGATGATCGTTTATTACTTTGCCCAGAATTGGCTCCGCTTTGATGCGTAACATACGCTCTGGCTGCCCCGCGCCTGTCAATTCGGAAACCTTTGCACCTTGAATCTTAAAATTAAATGCTTCTCCATCACGCTGAACACATACGCCCATCTTGAGCTCTGCCGGCCTGCACCCACTCAGAATCAAAACAGCTGCCTTCAGCTGATCTGATGGCTTTAGGCTGAGGAAAAGCTGAGCACGCCAATCAGAGGGCAGCCCTTTCAAACTGGCGCGCTTAGACTGTTTCTTGGTTTTATTTGCAGTAAATGGTTCATAGCTGGGCTGTGACGTTTGTAGGTTTCTGCCGTGAAGTTCCATTTTATCACGCAGCTTACGCTTCTCATCGGGGTCGTCCTCACGATCAATGGCGCTCAATACGTTCAGCAGTCGTTGTGCTGTTGCTCGTCGCCACGCATAGCGCGCTACAACCGCTGAGCGCTTAGTGAGGTGATGGTTAATCGCATACTCATACCAGCTGAGGTCGCCTATTCGATCAGCCACTCGCTTGTACTCGGCAAGTGTTGAATCTTTCAGAGGCCGATCCACGATGGCCCGTGCTATCTGCCTGAGAGCACCTTTATCTGTATTAGCAGATTTGCGCATTTAACCCCCCTTGCTTGCCCCCGTTTCGAAGCGCTCGCTACGTGTCCTGCGTCCACTCTACTCGCGTCGGCTGCGCCGATAAACTTCGAAACGGACTTATTTTCGACCGAAAAAAACCGGTCGAAAATAATCGGCAGACCATGCCTATTTTCACGATCCACTCAACTATATGCACTCGCCGTTGGGCAGCTCCGGGGGCCAATGAATTGGCCCCCGGAGTGCATTAAGGATATATACCGCCGCCTCGCGTAAAGGGGGGCGAGTCCTCGCAAGACTGCGGGCCGCACCAAACCCCTTGACCCGAATCAGCAGCAAAGAATCTACGAAAATAGATAAGCCAGTCATAAACAGGCATACCTACTCAATAAAACTTCTTGTTTTGCTTTTCATCGCGTTGTTTTTCATGAATACGCATTACTTGGCATAACTATGCTTAGGATCGCGAAGTCACCGTGCCATTTTTCTAACACGAAAATCTAAACCTACCCCACCCCAGTAGACCAATATCCCCTACAGTCTTGCCCAGTCAATGCTGGGCACTGAGTAGGCCAATGCCATGGCCACCCCACGCCCGCTGATCGACAGCATCATCAACTGCATCCGGTCGCAACCCGGCGAAAACATCCATGACCCGGCCGCCGGCACTGCCGGCTTCCTCATCGCCGCCGACGCCTATAATCGCTGCGCGCATTCCAAAGCAGAGCCCTCCCACGGCCGCGCTGCGACAGCGCAAAATTTAAGCCTGTGCCAGAGGGCTTCAAACTGGCTCCATCGCGTAAAGTACAGCCGGAGTAAATATCGAATTAAATAGGCTGTATGAGTAGTGCCGCGAGGGAGAGCAATTAAGCGTGAGCCACTACCGTAAGTTTTGTCGGCGGTGAGCCGTTGACTGTTCGGGTACTGGAAATCACTGTTTTGAGCTCAGCCGAGCCATTCGAGGTGCGCCTTTTCACTTCAGAACTCTTTATTTGAGCAGGATCTGACTACGGCAGGATATGGGCAAAGTGAATAGCCCCGGACTCCCAGAGACGACAAAACCCCATGAGGATGATCAGCAGGTGGAGCTGCATCGTCGTCGTGCCGAGCTTACGAGCAGGTCCCCCAATGAGAGCGCTAGGATGTGCCGCTTAGAAAAGTCCTTCCTATGCCGAGGTTGGGATACCGACCTACAGGACTGTCAAAAAAGTATGAGCTGCTTTGGGCAGTCACCGTGCTTTCAGACAATCGAGTGGCCTCCTCATCACTTATGAACGCCAAACACGCGAGATGCTCGTGTCTCTCATCCTTGAGGACGTGGGTGGCAAACCACGCCAAGGGATTGGGTACTTCTTGCGCGAGCTGCGTGAGCTCATCTCGATTCAGCCCTTCCAGTCTCAGCACCAGACACCCTGGTCGTGTTCCAGTCATTTGTGTCCGCACCGCATGCTTTGCAGTCTTCGACATGGCATCGAGTATCTGGAGCTTCCGACCACTGCAAACCTCAATACAGAACCCAGAGGGAGTGCTGCCCCCAATAAAGTAAGCTCGCGGACCTTCGAGGTCACCCCATTCACGAGCTGCGAGACCACTAACCAGATGAGTTAAGGCTTGAGGATCAGCCACATCATCAGGAGTCATCATCCGGCTAAACGCCAAGAGTGCGCCGGACTCAGTCGAGCCCTGCCCGTCACGAATAGCAGCCATTACTTCTGCGACCAGCGTGTCTAAGGCCTTATGGGAGGTAGGAAGCCTTTTGGGGACCCGAACCTTCAAGGCCATTAGCTCTTTCGGGCCGAGAACAGAGGTGAGCTCACGCATCATCCGATAGAGGAACTCGCTAGCCTCCGATTCGGTGATTGGGCGCCCCTTGTCCGCGGAGCATGATTTGCACTCGACCTCAAACGATAAAAAACCTTCTGTGGATGCCAGGATATCGAACGTCTCATCGCCGGAACTCTCGTCTGGCCACTCGATCTGGGCCCCTCGCTTATGCAGGGTCATGGCCGTGAGGTGTTCGAACCGCAGTGCTCGCATATCGATTGGGTTTGCAAAGGCTCCGGACACGCGTCCCAGATAGGCTTTCCTGCCCCTCTCGTCTAGGGCTTTGCTGACCAGACCGCAGACCTGGGCTGCAAACCCCATAGCCAACTGAACTGATGGCCAAACCTCACTACCCAAGATGGACATGCCGCCGCGTTCAAAATGACTGAGCCCATAAGCAATCATGAAGGCGGACTCAATCCTCTCGGCGGATAGGGGGTTAGCCCTGAGTTGCATTTGAAGCTGAGAAGTGGCCTTCAACCACGGTTTGTCAGGGAAGAGGTCAACGAACCTGGCGTATACCTCTGGGAAGTCAATTTCCTGAAGTTCTGCAAGCATTGCTGGCCCTCGAATCCAAGGGAATGGGGACCGTGCCGGCTGCCATTCGCCAATTACGTTTACCCAATTTTGCCATGTGAGAAGTCCCGGCGAGTGGTTTAGAGTCCGTTGATTTAGAGCGCACAGGCTCCGATTGAAATCGGGCAACCTTTCCAGACTGAGAAAAGGTTAAGCACTTGGGATCAAAGCGTTCCTAGGGGCGATTCACACCTTCATGCTGGCAGGTCAGTACCGTGCCTTAGAAGACGAATGGGGTTACATCGATCTTGTGGGTGGCGCCCGCTATTGGGGCTTGAACACCGATATAAATGTCAGCCTGGGCACTCTGTTTTCGGTAGATGGCAGTGACAAAGAAAGCTGGGTGGATCCAGTTATTGGCCTAAAAGGCACCTATCACCTTGGCGAACGGACCTATTTCACCGGGTGGGCCATGGTTGGTGGTTTTGATGTGGGCTCTAGATTCAGCTCTGACTTAATGGGCGCACTTGGCTACAAATTAACTGATCAAAGCGCTCTCTTACTGGCCTACCGCAGGGTAGAGGTTGATTACACCTCATCAGACTTTATCTTCGATGCCACTCTGCAGGGCCCGGCAATCGGCTGGGATTATCGTTTCTGAGTTGATCTTCGTTTCCAGCCCTGGGTAATCGGGCGCAGTACATTCAGGTTTGGCTGAACCCACGCCCGCAGACCTCTTAGTCAGCCGACCCCAAGCAACCGACTACGAGTGCCCATACAAAATTCGTTGTTGAGTAACGCGGCGGTCAATGCGCAGATTCGTCATCACATACCCATAGCAAGGCATGATCATCGGTGGCGGTGCAGCAGGCGGTATTCTCGCGGGCCTTGGCTTCTCGCTCATCTGTGGACCCGGCGCCCCGTTCTGCGCCATCGCCCTGGTGCTAGCGGGTGGAGCAGTAGGCGGGATCGCAGGTGGGGTTGCAGCAGACGCCCTGGATGACGAACTTGAGGAGTTTTCCAAGTGGCAAGTATTTTGACGCGCGAGAAGCGCACTCGCTTGTGGGCAGCGCTATCGGATGCCTTCGTCGACAACGAAGTCGACTACAGCTCCATCGCTCGGCAGTTGGCAGGATTTGACCTCGCCACGATAGAGGTCGCGTTCTTCGAGGAAGTGGCTCCCGTTTGCTATTCCAACCTGCAGGCCCCCATCCCACCGATCTGGACAGCATTCGACAACGCCTGGCTCACCGAGGCTATCGAGAGCACTCAGGAAGCCCGCCGCGGCTCGACCTTTCGCCGCCTGCGCGATCAGGCCTTCATGACCTACCTTCGTTATCGACTCAAGGATGAGTGGCTGAGCATTGAGCGCGAGCTAGATCGCCAAAGCGCGGCCGACGCTGGCAAATGAGCAGCTCCCGCAAACGCCGAATCGCTAGCCGAAAGTTCTTATAAACGGGCTCGCACTGTGCCTGATTGCCGCGACCACATGCGGTGCCCGCTCGCATAACTCGGTCGAACGAGCCAGTACCCGTTCCAGCGCGCTCAACTGCTCGCGGATCACTTCTTCTGGATGCGCCACATCGCAGACCTTAGCGAAGTCCAGCAGCCCTTGGCGCGAGGCAAAGAGCGACTTATTGCCTACAAGATCCAACGCCAATACGTCCTCTGGAATGTAGGCCGTGGTGTTGACGATATCGTAGGCAGGTGCGAGCCGTGCATCGCGCTGGGCAGGGTCGGAATACAGCAGCCCGAAGTTCTTCAGATGAGCGTCGCCGTTGCCGACGATGCAGCTCAAGGTAACCATGGCGAATAGCTGCGCCAGTGAACCCTGCACCTGCTCGGACGGGCAGTACAGTCGGATAGCTTTGGCGATAGCCGAATAGCTCTTGCTGTATTTTTGCTCCGCTGCCAGCCCCATCAGTGCCGCCATGTCCTCAAAGCCGATCGGGTTCAGCTGCTCATCGCGGTCGAAGCGACGCATCACGAACAGCTTGGCGTTGGCGGACAGATAGAATTCCGGCACCGCAATGCCCGCTTCCTTGGCCACGGACATGCAAAGGTACTCATTGATCGCCAGCCCCGGAAACTCATTCCGGCCGCTCTTGATGATCAAGTCAGAGGTTTTCGAGGTGAAGCGCTGTGGCGCGGAATCCTGATGCTCTGGCACCAGTACCTTGGGCTGCACGCCCGATATACCGGCGCGCAGGATGTAACGATCCACCAGGCCAGCAAAAATATCCTCGGCACCATCCCAGGCCAGGATTTCTTCCAGCTTTTCGCCAGGGAACTGCTGACGTGCCAGCAGCGCATCGACCTCAGGCGAACTGACCGCTACCCGCCCGATAGGCGAACTACTGCCAGACAGTGCCAGCAGCAGCATTGGGTCAACGCTCGTCACCTTGGCCAAACGATTACGCAACTGCTCCAGGACGTAGCCTTCCGGCAGGTTCATCTGGAAAATGGGATGCAGTTCCCGATGGCGGTATTCATCCAGGCGCACCGGCATCAGCAAGCTGATCGCTGCCTGCGCCTTGGCATCCTCGTGGTAGCGAAACAGGTAGTCCCCGGCGCTGGTGAGGATCTTCCCGCTCTCGCCTTGTGGTGTTGCAACCTGCAGCACGGCCGGCATCAATCGAATACTCCATGGATTTCATCCAGCGTGGGCATGGCTGCCGACACCACAGTGAGCTCAGCGTCGAGGGCCGCCAGTACGCGTGCATAGGCCATCATCCCCACCGAGAGGTCGCCCTTCTCAATAGCGATAACCTTTTGCCGAGTGATGCCAGCCAGTGAAGCCAGCGCGGCCTGAGTCAACCCGCGATTGCAGCGGCGCTGCCGAAGCTGATCGCCGAGGCGCTGCGTGATTAGGGAATAGTCCATGTCATGAATACGTTACTTAATTGGTTGAATGTAACGTATACCTGACCTGGCAGAAAATCAACGCCGTAGCGGATACTCAGCCGCGGAAGCGCTAAGGGGTTTGTGAGCCGAATAGCCTGACTATTCGGCTCACGCAATAAGCCGAATGTCGCCGTTGAATACGTTCGTCCAATTACGCTTAGTTTCGGTACTATCCGGTTAACTCAGGATTACTGCAGGTTGAGAAATGGACTTCACCCCTGTCATCGCCCAGGTCTGGGGCATGCTGGCTTGGTTTATCCCGGGCGTATTGCTGATCGGCCTGCTCAAGTCGCCTTGGGCCAAGGGCTATATAGGCGAGCTTCTGGTGCGCCTGTTCGCTCACTTGCAGCTGGATAAGCAAACCTACCGCCGCCTGCATAACGTAACGCTGAACACGCCCGACGGCACCACGCAGATCGACCACGTATTCCTCTCGCCCTACGGCATCTTTGTGCTGGAAACGAAGAACATGAGTGGCTGGATCTTCGGCAGCGAGAAGCAGGAGCAGTGGACGCAAAAGCTCTACAAGCGCACGTTTAAATTCCAGAACCCGCTGCGGCAGAACTACAAACACCTCAAAGCGCTTGAAGCGACCCTTGGCGTTAATCCCGAGCGCCTGCACTCGGTCATCACCTTTGTCGGCGGCAGCACCTTTAAAACCGAAGTGCCGGCCAACGTGACCCAAGGCATTGGCTTTATCCGCTATATCAAGTCATTCCAGCAGCAGGTATTTGGCGAGGCTGAAGTCGACGCCATGCTACATGCCCTGCAAACCGGCCGCCGCGCGCCGACTCTCGCCACCCACCGTGAGCACGTGCAAAACCTTAAACGCAGAAGTGATCCGACAGCCGAGCGGCAATGCCCGAAATGCGGCAGCGCCCTAGTTATTCGCACCCGTAAAACAGGGGCCAATGTCGGCCAACAATTCTGGAGCTGTACAACCTTCCCCAAATGCAAAACCATGCAAAGCCTTTAGCACGCGGCCCAAACATCAATCCTGCGCCTGGAGTCGCAATGTCCGTCCCAACCTACGACCAGTTTATTGAGCCGATCCTGCGCTACCTGGCCGCAACGCCCGAAGGTGCGACAGCACGTGACGCCCACGAGGCCTCTGCCGACTCGCTGAACCTCTCGGAAGCACAGCGCCAAGAGCTGATTGCCAGCGGCCAGGCCACCTACAAAAACCGCGCAGGCTGGGCACATGACCGCCTTAAGCGCGCCGGGTTGTCCAGCAGCGCCAAGCGTGGCTACTGGAAACTGACTGACGCTGGCATTGCCTATGCCGCGCAGCATCCCTACCCGCTGACTGCAGATAAAGTCGAACAGCTCGCCATCGGCTTTATGAATGTAAAACTCAAGACCCCGACTGATGCTGTCCCACTCGACGGGCAAGAACATCCTGCGCCTGCCGCCAGCTCAGCCACTGTCAGCCCTGATGATCGTTTGGAGCAGGCTTTGAGTGAACTGCGCGAAGCAACGGCTGCAGACCTGCTGGATAACCTCCTGCAAGTCAGTCCAAACCGCTTTGAAGTCATCGTATTGGATGTGCTGCACAGCCTTGGCTACGGCGCTAGCCGCAACGATCTGCAGCGTGTTGGCGGCAGCGGTGATGGCGGTATCGACGGCGTGATCTCACTCGACAAACTCGGCCTGGAAAAAGTCTACGTCCAGGCCAAACGCTGGCAAGGCACTGTTGGCCGCCCAGAGTTACAGGCCTTCTATGGCGCACTCGCCGGACAGAAAGCCAAGCGCGGCGTTTTTATTACCACATCAGGCTTTACAGCACAGGCAATCGACTTCTCACGTTCCGTAGAAGGCATGGTGCTGGTTGATGGCACTCGGCTGGTCAACCTGATGATGGATCACGAGGTTGGTGTTACGTCGCGTTTACTCAAACTGCCAAAGCTGGATAGCGACTACTTCGATGAGGAGTAACTTTGCGAGTAATAGCCCCTCACCTTTTCCAGAACTTATCCAGAACCCGGAATCGAATTTCTCGGGGAAATAAATTACACGTTTAAGGACGAAAAAATGATCTCACTTAGTGAGGGAGAAGAAGCTCTAGACGAGCTGATTTCTTCTTTGACAACAGACAGTGACATGAATGAAGCCCAAACTAGATTCCATATTATAGACAAAATTTTATTCGACTGCTTAAACTGGGATAGACAGGCATCGCAAGTAGAAAAATCAGAAGATGGTACATTTAGCGACTATGAACTTGGGAAACCAAGAATTGCCATTCTCGAAGCCAAACGAGAGGGTAGAACATTCGAAATACCAGCGGGGCTCCCCAAGAATCTTGTTACTGACCTAAAGTCATTAATTCGCATAAGCAACGAAGCATCTGACGCTATAAAGCAAGCACATCAATACTGCAGCCAGCGCGGAGTACCTCTTGCAATAGTTAGCAATGGTCACCAGTACATAATTTTCTTGGCATCTCGGCAAGATGGCATTTCCATTTTCGATGGGAAAGCCGTTGTCTTTACGAGTCTCGCCCACCTGAAAGAAAACTTTCACATTGCTTGGCAAATTCTTTCGCCAGCGGGCGTTAAAGAAAAAAACATATACAGATACCTCACATTAGGAAAAAGCACAGTACCAAACAAACTTTCATCAAAACTAACAAACTATCCGACCATCCGATATACAAGCGAACTACAATCCACACTACGCCAACTCTCCGAGCTTTTCTTACAAGACATTATTGAGTCCAGTGAAATCGAGAAAAGATTTTTTTCTGAATGCTACTGCGAGAGCGGAGCACTATCGAAATATGCACTGCTAAGCAAAAATATACTCGAAGCCAGATATGCATCTTTATTTAAAATAGACGAACCAACCCCACACATATCACCAATAAAAGAAAAGAGAGGAGTAAATCTCTCACCTGACATCCTCTCGGAAGCCATCACTAGAAGACCGATAGTGCTGCTCGGCGATGTAGGTGTTGGGAAAACTTCGTTTGTCAAAAACTTGATGTACAATAGCGCCCAAGAAGAGTTCAAGAACGCAATCTATATATACATTGACCTTGGTTCAAAAGCAGCACTGACTGACGACTTAAAAACGTACGTACTAAACGAAATAGAAAGCCAACTATTAAAAGTTTATGAAATAGATGTTAATTCATATAAATTCATAAAAGGCATCTACGCTTCAGAAATACATCGCTTTTCAACAGGGCTCTGGGGTGCCAAGCGAGAGAGCGACCCCGCCCTGTATGAAACAAAACTATTTGAGATGCTTGAAATCGAGACAAAACAAAAAGACCAGCACTTAAAGCGATCAATAAATGCCTATTCAAAATCCACTCAACGCCAAATAATTATCTCTTTAGATAATGCAGACCAACGTGATTATGACATCCAACAAGGCGCTTTCATCATATCCCAAGAGTTAGCCAAAGACTGGAGCGCGACAGTATTCATATCAGTCAGACCGCAAACCTTCTTCAAATCAAAGAGATCCGGAGCACTTTCCGCCTATCCACATAAAGTCTTTACCATATCACCACCAAGAATAGACACAGTCATTCAAAAGAGATTGATTTTTGCCCTAGGAATGGCCGAAGGGAACATTCCGATAGAAACTATGAATTATGTAAAAATTAACGCCGGGAACCTAGCCATGTTCCTCAAGGCGTTAGTCTCTTCACTATCTGAAAACTCTGAGCTTTATGAATTTCTATCTAACATCACGGGAGGAAACATCCGAAGCGCGATTGAGTTCGTGACCGGATTTATTGGCAGTCCAAATATTGACGCAGAGAAGATCATAAGAATCATGGGAGAAGAAGGACGATATAGAATCCCACTCCACGAATTCACTAAATCAGCACTTTTGGGAGACTACTCCCACTACAACCCAGACACATCCATCGCAATGAATATATTCGATGTATCTAGCGCTGATACTGGTGAACATTTTATAGTCCCTATACTCATAGCCTTCCTAAACACACAAGGAAGACATAGGGACAATGACGGGTTCTGCTCATCTTCGACACTGACCGAAGAACTACAGAACCACGGATATACTGCAGAGCAAATATCCAACGCGCTCAGAAGATGCACAAACAAAAAATTAATAGAAACATCGCAACGTATAACATTCGAAGAAGACGCAAATGGTGCATTAATCGGAGATATGCCGGAATCATTCCGAATAACCACAATCGGCGCATATCATCTTAAACGCTGGATCGGGACTTTTACATATCTTGACGCCATGGTTTTCGACACCCCGATTCTTGATCAAGAGATTAATGACCAGCTGAAAGAAGACGTCAATTCATTAGCAATAGATGCTCGGTACAAAAGAGCATCAACTTTCAAAAACTACCTCACCACACAATGGACAGCTCTTTCAAACAGGCCAAACTACTGGGACTTCATAGAGGCCGTTAACGAAGCAAGTAACTCATTTGAAAATGTCAAAAAAGCGGTCAATACAAATGGTCGATAACGTAAGAAATACTCTTTAATTTGCGCCTTTCCAAGAAGTAAAAAGTGTATGCCGTCTGCTCGCAAGGGGTGATGGCATACATGCGACTTCGCGAGAAAAGTGGTAATAGGAGAAAGGTTTATTCTCTCTGATGCTTCCGTGAGCCGAGAGCTGTTAGCCAAACGCATGAAGCGGCTAAGCTTTGGCCGTTTCGCGGTACAAAAAACAGTACACCAGCAGTACAGTGCCCAGCTTGTATCCGTTTCGCCAAATTACGCTCAACACCAGTAATCACGCTACTTTCAACTAACTGTACCTGCGCTAAGCTACGCACGATTTCACTGGGCTTGCAGCGTTTCTAGGTAACTCATAATCCTTTGGTCCACGGTTCGAGTCCGTGTGGGCCCACCATAGAAAACAAAGAGTTAGGCCAGCCTTCGAGCTGGCCTTTTTCTTTTCTGCGCTAAAAGGTTTTTGGGTCACTCTATTGCTCGTCACTGAAGCTGAATGCCGTTCCCGCACATACCTCCTCAGCGCCCACTCTGGTCGAGTTTCCTCTACCCCTGACTGAGGCCTTAGCGTTTGGCAGGCTTGTGATGCAGTCCCATTGGTGTGGTTGCGAGATCGCCATGTCTGTTTGGCTGCTATTAACGCCAGTCGCCAAGGAGGTCGGCCGAAAGCGCGAGCTTGCGTTAGCTCGTGTGCTGGACGGCGAGGAGGGGTGTTGTGCTTAGGTGTTTGGAGTAGTTGCCCAGAATGCAAAACCCCCGGCAGGGCCGGGGGTTTTGGTGTTACTCGTCGAGGAAGGAGCGCAGGTGTTCGCTTCTCGTCGGGTGGCGCAGCTTACGCAGCGCCTTGGCTTCGATCTGACGAATCCGCTCACGCGTTACATCGAACTGTTTACCAACTTCCTCGAGGGTGTGGTCGGTATTCATGTCGATGCCGAAGCGCATGCGCAGTACTTTGGCTTCACGTGCGGTGAGGCCGGAGAGTACGTCGCGAGTCGCTTCTTTAAGGCTCTCTACGGTGGCAACATCGATTGGCGACTGCATGGTCGAGTCTTCGATGAAGTCGCCCAGATGCGAGTCTTCGTCGTCACCGATCGGGGTCTCCATGGAGATCGGCTCTTTAGCAATCTTCAATACCTTGCGGATCTTGTCCTCAGGCATTTCCATGCGTTCGCCCAGCTCTTCCGGGGTCGGTTCGCGACCCATTTCCTGCAACATCTGTCGGGAAATACGGTTGAGCTTGTTGATCGTCTCGATCATGTGCACCGGAATACGGATGGTGCGGGCCTGGTCGGCGATCGAGCGAGTGATCGCCTGACGGATCCACCAGGTAGCATAAGTCGAGAATTTGTAGCCGCGACGGTATTCGAACTTGTCTACCGCTTTCATCAAGCCGATGTTGCCTTCCTGGATCAAGTCGAGGAACTGCAGGCCACGATTGGTGTACTTCTTGGCAATCGAGATCACCAGGCGCAGGTTGGCTTCAACCATCTCTTTCTTCGCGCGGCGGGCCTTGGCCTCACCGATCGACATGCGACGGTTGATGTCCTTGATTTCAGCCAGGGTCAGCTCGCACTCGGCTTCCAAGGCAGAAAGCTTTTGCTGGCAGCGCTGGATGTCGCCTTGCAGGTTGCCGATGGCTTCTGCGTACTTGGCTTTGCCTTTGGCTAGGCCAGCGGCCCATTCCTGGTCAACTTCGTTGCCTGGGAAGAGCTTGAGGAAGTCCGCACGCGGCATCCGTGCATCACGAACGCAGAGCTGCATGATCGCGCGTTCTTGGGCGCGCAGGCGCTCAAGAGAGCTACGAACGCGTACAACCAGCGCTTCGTACTGCTTGGGTATCAGCTTGATTGGCATGAACAGCTCGGCCATTTCTTTCAGCGCGGCAATGCCTTGCTTGCTGTTGCGGCCATGCTTCTTCAGTACTTTCTTAGCGGCTTCAAGGGCTTCGCCAATCGCGGTGAAGCGGCGCAGAGCCTCTTCAGGGTCCGGACCACCGTCGCCTTCTTCTTCCTCTTCGTCACTGTCACTGTCATCACTGTCGTCGTCGCTGTCTTTGTCAGCGTCGCCGTCTGTGGTGGGGACAGGTGCGGCTGCTTCGGCCGGGGCGATACCATCGTCCGGGTCGATATAGCCGTTGAAGACTTCAACCAAACGGCCACCGTCGGTGGTGACACGGGTGTACTCGGCAAGAATGCTGTCGACAGTACCGGGGAAATGGGCGATAGCGCCCATCACTTCACGGATGCCTTCCTCGATGCGTTTGGCGATTTCGATCTCGCCTTCGCGGGTCAGCAATTCTACGGTGCCCATTTCACGCATATACATGCGTACCGGGTCCGTCGTGCGGCCGATATCCGTCTCAACCGCCGCCAACGCTGCAGCGGCTTCTTCAGCGGCAGCCTCGTCGGTGTCGGCGTCGGCCAGCATAAGAGAATCCTTATCTGGCGCAACCTCGAATACGTTGATCCCCATGTCGTTAATCATGCGGATGATGTCTTCCACCTGCTCCGGATCAGAAATATCTTCCGGCAGGTGGTCGTTGACCTCTGCGTAAGTCAGGTAACCCTGCTCACGACCCAGTGTGATCAACTCTTTGATACGAGACTGTTGTTGCGCTTTTCCGGACATAACACCCTATCCACTGAAGGTCTTGGCGGGCAAAAAACAAGCCGCGGATTATACCCGAGTAGTTCCCCTAAGCGCCAGTTGGGCTTGGGATTACTGGTGATGCATTACGGCTCAGCAAGTTGCGCAGCTGGTCTTTCTCTTCTGCGCTCAACTCACTTTGACGGGCTTTGCGCAGCAAATGTTCCAAGCTGCGCTCGCGTTGGCGGGCTACCAAACTAGTTATAGTGTCGAAAAACTGTTGTTCAAGGTTGTCGGCTGAAATTAGCCATTCCTTTTCTGCCAGGGCGCGTAACAGGCGGCCCTGTTCGGTGCCGTGCCAGCGCGCGATCAGCTGCAGTGAGCGCAAGTTCGGGCTCTTCTGTAGTGCGCCCAGCAAGGCGACCAGCAATTGTGCGTAGGTGTCGTCTTCGGCAGCGAAGTGGCTGACATCTTCGACTTTTTGCGCCAGCTGCGGGTGATGCAGCAGGGTGCGCAGGGCGCTCAGGTGTGGCGACTCGACGCTGACTGCGGTGCGGGGTGCGCGCGGAGCAAACTCGCCTTGGCCCTTTTTGCTCCACTTGCCGCCATCTTTCTTCCAGTTGCCCTTGCTGCCCTTGCCGTTGTTGCGCTCGAGTTGTGGCGTCGGGCTGGGGTTTTCGTATTCGTTGCGGCTCGGCTCGACATCGTAATAGGCGCTATCGGGGATGTCGGTGTAATCCGGATAGTCGCTGGGCGGTGCGCTGCTGTGGCTGGGTTGGTTGCTGCGTGCGGTCGGAGTGGGCGGCGGTGTGGCGTCCGCAGAGAGGCCGGTGATCTCGCTCAGGCGCTGGCGCATGAGGATGCGCAGGTTGTTGCCGGGAATCTTATCGATCAGCGGTGCGGCCAGCGTCATCAGGTGCGCTTTGCCTTCCAGTGAGCGCGGGTCAGCTTCTTCGCTGAGTTGCTGGAAGAAGTAGTCGGCCAGTGGTTGGGCGTGCTGATTGATGCGGGCGCGAAAGGCGTCGGTGCCTTCGCTGCGCACTAGCGTGTCGGGGTCTTCGCCGTCAGGCAGGAACAGGAAGCGTGCGCGGCGGCCATCTTGCAGGCTCGACAGGGTAGCCTCCAGAGCGCGCCAAGCGGCATTGCGCCCGGCTGCGTCGCCGTCGAAGCAGAACAGTACGCTCGGTACGACGCGGAACAGGCGCTTGAGGTGTTCTTCGCTGGTGGCGGTGCCGAGGGTGGCGACGGCGTTGCGTAAGCCTTGCTGGGCCAGGGCGATGACGTCCATGTAGCCTTCAACCACCATGATCTCGTCAAGATCGCGGTTGTGCTTGCGCGCTTCAAACAGGCCGTAGAGTTCCTGGCCCTTGTGGAACACTGGGGTTTCCGGGGAGTTCAGGTACTTCGGTTTTTCGTCGCCCAATACGCGGCCGCCGAAGGCGATCACTCGGCCACGGCTGTCGCGAATGGGGAACATGATGCGGTCGCGAAAACGGTCGTAGCGCTTGCCGCTTTCGGCGTTCTCGATCAGCAGGCCGGCGTCGATCATCGCCTTTTGTTGCAGGCTATCGCTGGCTAAGTGCTTGAGTAGGTTGTCCCAGCCGGGCGGGGCGAAGCCCATGCCGAAGTCGCGGGCGATTTCGCCGGAGAGGCCGCGGCCTTTCAGGTAGTCGATTGCCGCTTTGCGCTGCGGGTGGTTTTTCAGGGCCTGTTTATAGAACTCGGCGGCAGCCGTCAGTAGCGGGTAAAGCGGTGAGTCGGTGGGCTGGCGTGGCTTGTTATTGCGTCCGCCTTCCTCGCGTGGCACTTCCATGCCGGCGCGCTTGGCCAGGTCCTCGATGGCCTGGGGAAAGTCCAGCTGGTCGTGGTCCATGACAAAGCCCAAGGCGTTGCCACCGGCGCCGCAGCCAAAGCAGTAGTAGAACTGTTTATCCGGGCTGACGCTGAACGAGGGGGTCTTTTCTTTGTGGAACGGGCAGCAGGCGGTGTAGTTCTTGCCGGCTTTTTTCAGTTGGACGCGCGAGGCCACCACGTCGACGATGTCGGTGCGGTTGAGCAGATCATCGATAAAGGACTGTGGGATCAGGCCGGCCATAGGCGCTCAGAATACTGTTATGCGCCGAGGCAGAACAGGTAGGGGCAAAAACTAAAAGACTCCGTCGTCGCCCGAAGGTTACGCGGAGTCTAAAAGCGAAACCCGGCCGAAGCCGGGTATCAGGCGCTGCTTGTACTGATTAGTACAGGCGAACGCTGCGGCGCTGCTCGCGCTGCACTTTCTTGGCGTGACGCTTAACAGCAGCAGCTGCTTTGCGCTTACGCTCTGCAGTTGGCTTTTCATAGAATTCACGGCTGCGAACTTCAGCCAGAACACCGGCTTTTTCACAGGAGCGCTTGAAACGACGCAGAGCTACGTCGAAGGGTTCATTCTCTTTAACTTTGACGGCTGGCATCCAGGGCGTACCTTCTTTATTACCGGTGGTAACGTTACTCCTGGCAGATGACGCTGGAGAACGTAGTTTTTAAGGGTTGCGGATGTTACCGCCTCATCGCGAGGAATGCAAAGCCTCTAATCGAAAAGCGCTGGCCGGCGTGCGGTAGCCGCCCTTATCATGCGCGCCTTCGAAGTTGCACACTCTACTACAAAGGCACTGCCCATGCTGGTTCTGGGATTGGAAACCTCTTGCGACGAAACCGGTGTCGCGCTCTATGACAGCAAGCGGGGGCTGCTGGCCGACGCGTTGTTCAGCCAGATTGACCTGCACCGCGTGTATGGCGGTGTGGTGCCGGAGCTGGCGTCGCGTGATCACGTCAAACGCATGCTGCCGTTGATTCGCCAAGTGCTCGATGAGGCCGGCAAGGTTGCGTCTGATATTGACGCGATTGCTTACACGGCGGGTCCCGGCCTGGTCGGCGCGCTCCTGGTAGGGGCCTCTTGTGCGCAGGCGTTAGCGTTCGCCTGGGATATTCCGGCGCTCGGTGTGCACCATATGGAAGGCCATTTGCTGGCGCCGATGCTGGAAGAGCAACCGCCGGCGTTTCCGTTCGTCGCTTTATTGGTGTCCGGTGGTCATACCCAGCTGGTGCGCGTCGATGGTATCGGCCAATACCAGTTGCTGGGCGAGTCCCTGGACGATGCGGCCGGTGAGGCGTTCGACAAAACGGCCAAGCTGATGGGGCTGCAATACCCAGGTGGCCCGGAGATTGCTCGCTTAGCGCTGAGCGGTACGCCTGGGCGCTTCAAATTTCCGCGGCCGATGACCGATCGCCCGGGGCTGGAATTCAGTTTTAGTGGCCTGAAAACCTTCACCCTGAATACGTGGCAGCAATGCCAGGCGGCGGGTGATAACTCCGAGCAGACCCGCTGCGACATCGCCTTGGCATTTCAGCAGGCGGTGGTCGACACCCTCACGATCAAGTGCAAGCGCGCCCTCAAGCAAACCGGGTTGAATAATCTGGTGATCGCCGGCGGTGTGAGTGCCAACCGTGCGTTGCGCGAGTCGCTGGAGAAAATGCTCGGCGAGTTGAAGGGCGAGGTGTTCTACGCCCGCCCGGCATTCTGCACCGATAACGGCGCAATGATTGCCTATGCCGGCTGCCAGCGTTTGCTGGCGGGGCAGCACGAAGATTTGAGCATCAAGGTGCAGGCGCGCTGGCCGATGGAGCAGCTGCCGGCGCTGTAAATGCTGGCTGGGCTCGGTTGGCCGATTTAGAAATGCCGCTCACGGCCGGCGAACAGATCGCGTAAATTGCCGCGATGTCGCCAGACGATCAATCCCGTCAGTACACAGACGGGGAGCAGGGCTGCCGGTTGTTGCCAGGCTAAAAGTGGCAAGGTCAGCGGCGTGGCAATCAGTGCAGCCAGTGAGCTGGTGCGGGTGAGAATAAAGGTAAGCAACCAGGCGGTAATCGCCAGCAAGGCTGCCGGTGGGTAAAGGCCCAGTAGCATGCCTGCGGCTGTGGCGACGCCTTTGCCACCATGGAAGTTGAAGTACAACGGGTACAGGTGGCCGATAACGGCGGCCAAGCCGATCCAGGCTTGCTGCTGCAGGTTGAAGCCGAGCAGGCTGGCGATCACAACCGGTAGCAGGCCTTTGAGCAGGTCGCCGAGCAGCGTCAGGACAGCCAGGCGTTTGCCGGCTAGCCTGAACATATTGGTCGCACCGGGGTTGCCCGAACCACTGGCGCGCGGGTCCGGCCCGCCGGCCAGGCGGCTGAGCAGAATGGCGAAGGACAACGAGCCGAGCAGGTAGGCGAGGGTCGCCAGCAGCCAAAACATGGTATCCATTCCGGGCAAGGGAGCCCTGATTCTAACTAGGTGCGACAGCCTTGTCGTGCCGCGGAGAGCGTGCTTGGACACAGTTTTTATCGAGGGTCTGGAAGTCGACACAGTGATTGGCGCCTACGACTGGGAGCGGACCATTCGTCAGTGTTTGCGCTTGGACCTGTACCTGGGCTGGGATAACCGTCCCGCTGCGGCCGGTGATGAATTGGAAAAAGCGTTGGATTACGCCTGTGTGTCACAGCGTATCCAGGCGTTTGCCAGTGAGTCGCAATTCATCCTGGTGGAAACCTTTGCCGAGCGCCTGGTGCAGGTGCTGATGAGCGAATTCCACATCCCGTGGGTGCGCCTCAAGCTGACCAAGCCCGGTGCGGTACCCGCGGCCAGCGGTGGTGTCGGCGTGGAGATCGAGCGCGGATGTCGCTAACTCGGGTTTTATTGGGGCTGGGCAGCAATATCGAGCGCGAAATGCACTTGCATGCCGGCCTCGAGGCCTTGGCGGAGCTGTTGCGCGAGATGCGTTGCTCGCCAGTATTCGAAAGCCAGGCGGTCGGCATCAAGAGCGGACCGTTCTTCAATCTTGTGGTGGCCGGTTATAGCGAGCTGTCGCTGGCGGACCTAGATCGGCGGCTGAAGTTTATCGAGGCCGACAACGGTCGCTATGCGCCTGAGCGCAAAGGCTTGCCGCTGGATATCGATGTCTTGCTGTATGGCGACTTAGTCGGCAATTACGACGGCCTGATTCTGCCGCGTGCGGAAATCTTGAGGAATGCCTTTGTGCTCTGGCCCCTGTCGTTGCTGGTGCCGGATGTGTTGCACCCCGGGCAGCAGCGCAGCTTTGCCGAGCTTTGGCAGGGCGCGCAGATTGAGCAGCAGCTGTGGCCGGTGGCATTCAGCTGGCGTGGCCAGCCGTTAACCCCGGCGCCGTTGCTTGAGGCTTACCCCGCCGCCTAGTGCTGCGATGGCGACGCGGTGTAGTCGGCTTTGAATGCAGTCAGTGCATTCAGCCGCTCGCGATTTAACGCCTCACCCAACTCAGCCCCCTTGAACCCTTGCGCCAACAGAGGTTGCACAGCTACCGCTCGGGCTGCCTGCATAGCAGCGCGCAGGTAGTCGGCCTGCGGGTAGGGGCGTTGCTCCAGGCCGAGGCGCCCGCGGGCGTCCATTTCGCAGGCCGCGATAAACTCTTCAAAGCGTTGCGGGCGGCGGAATACATCGAAGCCTTGCAGCAGCTTCAGCAACGTCGACGCCTTCAGCTCCAGGGCGCGATGACCGTGGGTGTGGAATTCACCGACCTGCAGGGCCAGTTCCTGGCAATCCTTGGGGGCTTTGCAGCGTTGGTTGATCGCGCGGATCAGCTTCAAGCCTTTGACCTCATGGGCGATATGCCGCGGCCATTCAGTTTCGGGCGTCAGGCCCTTGCCAACATCGTGCAGCAAGCACGCCCAGCGTACGGTAAGCGGCTGCTGGTGTTCGGCGCATTGGCGCAGCACGCTCAGCACATGCTTCCCGGTGTCGATTTCCGGATGATGGGCTGCGGGCTGCGGGATGCCGAACAGGGTGTCGACTTCGGGCAGCAGGACCTGCAAGGCGCCGCAGTCGCGCAGTACGTGGATAAACACATCTGGGCGCGGCTCCATCAGGGCGCGGGATATTTCCTTCCAGCTGCGCTCGGGCGTCAGTGCGCTTAGCTCGCCGGACTCGCTCAGTTCACGCATCAGCGCCAGGGTTTCTGCCGCGACCGTAAAGCCCAGTGGGGCGTAGCGGGCAGCAAAGCGGGCCACACGCAGCACGCGCAAGGGGTCTTCGGCGAAGGCCGGGGAGACATGGCGCAGCAGCCTAGCGTCGAGGTCGCGCTGGCCGCCATAGGGGTCGATCAGCTTGCCTTGGTCATCTTCGGCCATGGCGTTTACCGTGAGGTCGCGGCGGATTAGGTCTTCTTCCAGTGTCACGTCCGGGCTGGCGAAGAAGGTGAAACCGCCGTAACCACGCCCGCTTTTGCGCTCGGTGCGGGCCAGGGCGTACTCCTCGCCGGTCTGCGGGTGTAGAAATACCGGAAAGTCTGCGCCTACCGGGCGGTAGCCCAATTCGAGCATTTGTTCGGCGCTGGCACCGACCACCACCCAATCGATTTCACTGATGTCTCTGTTGAGCAGGCGATCACGCACTGCACCGCCCACTTTAAAAATCTGCATGACTAATCCTCCGTTGTGCAAAGCATAACGGCTGGATGGTGCGGCTGTCTGGTTGGCGCCTTGGCCGGGCACTGGGCGTACGCTCAGTGTACCGGCCGGCTGCGGCGCTTAGGTGGGGGCGCCGGATAAAGCGGCGCTAATGCTCAAATGGGCGGAATCATCAGGTCGAGGCGCGGGTAGTCGCTGCCTTGTGCCGTTTCATGCTGCGGCGGTACGTGCTGGGTGCCGATCAGTTGATCGCCTTGGAACATCTCCAGATGAATATTGAAACCCCACAGGCGGTGCAGGTGTTTCAGCACTTCCTCGGTGGAGTTGCCCAGTGGTTTGCGGTCGTGCTGTTGGTGGCGCAGGGTCAATGAGCGGTCGCCGCGGCGGTCGATGCTCCAGATCTGTACGTTGGGCTCGCGGTTACCCAGGTTGTACTGCGCGGCCAGGGTTTCACGAATCTGCTGGTAGCCGGGTTCGTCATGGATCGCCGGGACGTAAAGTTCGTCTTTCTGATCATCGTCGAGAATGCTGAACAGCTTGAGATCGCGGATTACCTTAGGCGACAGGTACTGCAGGATGAAGCTCTCATCCTTGAAGCTGGTCATGGCGAATTTCAGGGTGCTTAGCCAGTCACTACCTGCAATCTCCGGGAACCAGCGGCGATCTTCTTCGGTGGGTTCCTCGCAGATGCGACGGATGTCGCGATACATGGCAAAGCCCAGGGCGTAGGGGTTGATGCCGCTGTAGTAGGGGCTGTCGAACGGCGGCTGGTAGACCACGCTGGTGTGCGACTGCAAAAACTCCATCATAAAGCCTTCGGTCACCAGGCCTTCGTCGTACAGGTCGTTCATCAGGGTGTAGTGCCAGAACGTCGCCCAGCCTTCGTTCATCACCTGGGTCTGGCGCTGTGGATAAAAGTACTGGGCGATCTTGCGCACGATGCGGATGATCTCGCGCTGCCAGGGTTCCAGCAGCGGCGCGTGCTTCTCCAGGAAGTAGAGGATGTTTTCCTGCGGCTCGGCAGGGAAGCGTTTGTCGTCCTTTTCGCCGCCTTTGCTGGCGCTTTTCGGGATGGTGCGCCAGAGGTCGTTGATCTGCTTTTGCAGGTGCTCTTCGCGGTCTTTCATGCGCCGCCGTTCTTCTTCGGCGGAAATCGGGTAGGGGCGCTTGTATCGATCCACACCGTAGTTCATCAGGGCGTGGCAGGAGTCGAGCAGATCCTCCACCGCATCGATGCCGTGGCGTTCTTCGCACTGCATGATGTACTGCTTGGCGAACACCAGGTAATCGATGATCGAGCTGGCATCAGTCCAGGTGCGGAACAGGTAGTTGCCCTTGAAGAAGCTGTTATGGCCGTAGCAGGCATGGGCGATAACCAGGGCCTGCATGCAGATGGTGTTCTCTTCCATCAGATAGGCGATGCAGGGGTCGGAGTTGATCACGATCTCGTAAGCCAGGCCCATCTGCCCGCGCTTGTAGCCTTTCTCGGTGCTGAGGAAATGTTTGCCATAGGACCAGTGGTGATAGCCCAGCGGCATGCCGACCGAGGCGTAGGCGTCCATCATCTGCTCGGCGGTAATCACCTCGATTTGATTGGGGTAGGTGTCCAGTGCGTAACGCTCGGCCAGTCGGCCGATTTCGCGGTCATATTGGCGAATGAGGTCGAAGGTCCACTCTGAACCTGTGGAGATCGGTTGGCGCCGTTTATCTTGGGTATGGGTCATGTGGCAAGCCTCCGCTGAAACAGGTCGCGGAATACCGGGTAGATATCACCTGCAGAAACCAGCTGCTGTTGAGCAAAGGTGTCGGCAAATGCCTCGCTGACCTGCTCGTACTCGAACCACAGCGCTTGGTGCTCGCGCGGGGTGATCTCTACATAGGTGAAGTACTGCACAAGCGGCATGATCTGATTGATCAGCAGGTCCCGGCATACGGGGGAGTCGTCATTCCAGTTATCGCCATCCGACGCCTGGGCGGCGTAGATATTCCATTCGTTGATCGGGTAGCGCTCGGTCATGACCTCGTGCATGAGCTTGAGTGCACTGGAGACGATGGTGCCGCCGGTTTCCCGCGAATAGAAAAACTCCTCCTCGTCGACTTCCTTGGCGCTGGTGTGGTGGCGGATAAACACCACGTCGATTTTTTCGTAGTTCCGCTTAAGGAACAGGTACAGCAGGATAAAGAAGCGCTTGGCGATGTCTTTGGTCGATTGGGTCATCGAGCCGGAGACGTCCATCAAACAGAACATCACCGCCTTGGAACTGGGGTTTGGCTGTTTGACCAGCAGGTTGTACTTGAGGTCAAAAGTGTCGAGAAACGGCACACGCTTGATCCGGGCGCGCAGTTTGCTGATGTCCTCTTCAAGCGCCTGGATGTCGCCCAAGTTGTCCGGCTGCTCCAACTTAAGACGTTCAAGTTCGGCCTGGGCGGCTTTGAGTTTGTTGCGGCTGCTGCCGGACAGGGCAATACGTCGGGCGTGGGCCGAGCGTAGGGTGCGGACGATATTGATGCGTGATGGGTTGCCTTCGTTGCTGATGCCGGCGCGTACGCTTTTGAAAGTGTCGCTGCCGGTCAGATGGCGTTTGATCAGGTTGGGCAGCTCGAGGTCCTCGAACATAAAGTCGAGGAATTCTTCCTGGGTGATCTGGAAGACGAACTCATCCATGCCTTCGCCGGAGTTGCTCGCCTTGCCGGCGCCCTGGCCGCTGCCACCGCCTTGCGGGCGAGCAATCTTCTCGCCGGTGGTGAATTCGCGGTTGCCGGGGTGCACGGTAGTCTGGCGGCCGCCGCGGCCGTGATGCAGTACCGGCTCGTCGATGTCGCGGCCGGGGATGCTGATTTGTTCGCCGTGCTCCATGTCGGTAATGGAGCGGCGGCTGACCGCCTCTTCCACGGCCTTCTTGATATGGTCACGGTAACGCCGCAGGAAGCGCTGGCGGTTCACCGTGCTCTTGTTCTTGCCGTTCAGGCGTCGGTCGATCACATGGCTCATCACTGCCCTCCGTGCACTGCAGGTATCAAGTGCCGTCGTTGCAGAACCATATAGTTGCGTGCTCTGCAGCGCCGGCAGCTGAAGCGTCAGGCCGTTTTATTGCGATTTACGAACCCGTAGATACCACTCAGACAGCAGGCGCACCTGCTTGTCGGTGTAGCCGCGCTCGACCATGCGAGTGACGAAGTCGTTGTGTTTCTGTTGGTCCTCCTTGCTCGCCTTGGCGTTGAAGCTGATGACCGGCAGCAGGTCCTCGGTGTTGGAGAACATCTTCTTCTCGATCACCACGCGCAATTTCTCGTAGCTGAGCCAGGTCGGATTCTTGCCATTGTTGTTGGCGCGGGCGCGCAATACGAAGTTGACGATCTCGTTGCGGAAGTCCTTGGGGTTGCTGATGCCTGCAGGTTTTTCGATCTTCTCCAGTTCTTCGTTGAGTGCCACGCGGTTGAGGATTTCGCCGGTTTCCGGGTCGCGGTATTCCTGGTCCTGAATCCAGAAGTCGGCGTACAGCACGTAGCGGTCGAAGATGTTCTGGCCGTACTCGCTGTAAGACTCCAGGTAGGCGGTCTGGATTTCCTTGCCGATGAACTCGATATAACGCGGCGCCAGGTACTCCTTGATAAAACGCAGATAGCGCTCGCGGGTTTCAGTCGGGAACTGTTCCTGCTCGATCTGCTGCTCCAGCACGTAGAGCAGGTGCACTGGGTTGGCGGCGATTTCGTGCGGGTCGAAGTTAAATACCTTGGACAGGATCTTGAAGGCGAAGCGGGTCGATAGGCCATTCATGCCTTCATCTACACCAGCGGTGTCGCGGTACTCCTGAATCGACTTGGCCTTTGGGTCGGTGTCTTTGAGGTTTTCACCGTCATACACGCGCATCTTCGAGTAGACGTTGGAGTTTTCTGGCTCTTTCAGGCGGCTGAGTACGGTGAACTGCGCGAGCATCTTCAGCGTATCTGGTGCGCAGTGGGCATTGGCCAGGGAGCTGTTGAACAGCAGCTTGTCGTAGATTTTGATCTCGTCAGTCACGCGCAGGCAGTACGGCACTTTGACGATGTAGATGCGGTCGATGAACGCCTCGTTGTTCTTGTTGTTGCGGAAGCTGTGCCATTCCGATTCGTTGGAGTGCGCCAGCAGAATGCCGCTGTAAGGAATCGCGCCGAGGCCTTCGGTACTGTTGTAGTTGCCTTCCTGAGTCGCAGTAAGCAGCGGGTGCAGCACCTTGATCGGCGCCTTGAACATCTCGACGAACTCCATCAGGCCCTGGTTGGCCCGGCACAGTGCGCCTGAGTAGCTGTAGGCGTCGGCATCGTTCTGCGGAAACTCTTCCAGCTTGCGGATATCCACCTTGCCGACCAGGGCGGAGATGTCCTGGTTGTTCTCGTCGCCTGGCTCGGTCTTGGCTACGGCGATCTGGTTGAGGATCGAGGGGTAGAGTTTGACCACGCGGAACTGGCTGATATCGCCGCCGAACTCCTGCAGGCGTTTAGTTGCCCAGGGCGACATGATGCTGCCCAGGTAGCGCCGCGGAATGCCGTAATCCTCCTCGAGAATCCCGCCATCTTCGGCGTCACTGAACAGGCCAAGTGGCGACTCGAATACGGGCGAGCCCTTGATTGCGTAGAACGGCACTTTTTCGATCAGGTGCTTGAGCTTTTCTGCCAGGGACGATTTACCGCCGCCCACCGGGCCAAGCAAATAGAGAATCTGTTTCTTCTCTTCCAGGCCCTGAGCGGCATGGCGGAAGTAGGAGACGATCTGGTCGATGCATTCTTCCATGCCATGGAAGTCGGCAAAGGCCGGATAGCGGCGAATCACCTTGTTAGAGAAGATGCGCGACAGCCGCGGGTCGGTTGAGGTGTCGAGCAGTTCAGGTTCGCCAATGGCCAGCAGCAGACGCTCGGCTGCTGAGGCATAGGCGCTGCGATCTTGCTTGCACAGTTCGAGGTACTCCTGGAGGGAGAGTTCCTCCTGGCGAGTCGCTTCGAAACGTTGTTGGAAGTGGCTGAAAATGCTCATGACTTCACCTCGCTCGATGCGCAGAGCCGGTGCGGGGTCGGTCAGATGCTGGGTCGCCCCCGGTGCGGATGCAGCCGGGATAAATCCCCCCAGATCACCTAAAAGTCATACCGATGGCCCGATGCCGTTTGGCCGGCTCTACCTTGTTTTGGATGGCCTGAGCTAAAGGATAGTTCGGAATCGGCAGGGGCAAGGGGCGCGCAACGATAACAGGATATTACCGTTGGTCGGGAGTGGTCGGCAGGCCGCTGCTGGTGCGGCCTGGCGCTTTAAAAATTATTCTTCGGTTGATTGTGCGGTCTGGTCGGGGAAGGTGGCTCGCCACAGCTCGAAACCGCCATCGAGGCTGTACACATCACTGAAGCCCTGGCCGACCAAGTAGGCTGCGGCACTCTGGCTGGAGTTGCCGTGATAGCAGGCGACGATCAGCGGCGCATCGAGATCGGCCTGGGTGATAAAGGCGTGCAGTGAGTGGTTATCGAGGTGTTGTGCGCCACTGATGTGGCCGGCGGCGAAGCTCTGTGGGTCACGGATGTCGACCACCACCGCGCCTTGTTGGCGTAAGGCTTGAGCCTGCTCGGGTGGGATGCGTTTGAATTCGCTCATGCTTGCTCCTTACAGTCGCAGCTGTATTTCTCGCCGCTATCGATATTCATCAGGGTCATGCTGGCGCCCCAGACGCAGCCGGTGTCCAGGGCAATCACGTCGGGTTCCGTGGATTGCCCTTCGAGCGCTGCCCAGTGGCCGAAGATGATCCGTTGGCCACGGGTTTTGCGTTGTTTGTAGCTGAACCAGGGCGCGTAACCAGGTGGGGCGCTGCCGACGCCTTCCTTGCTCTTCAGGTCGAGGGTGCCATCGGCTTTGCAGAAGCGCATGCGCGTAAAGTAATTGGTGATCACCCGTAGGCGGGGCACGCCGTGCAGGTCGCTTTCCCACTTGGCCGGTTCATTGCCGTACATGCCGTCTAGAAACAGCGGCAGGCGTGCATCATCACGAAGGACTTCCTCGACCTCGGCGGCACGTTTTAGGGCTTTGCTCATGGTCCATTGTGGCGGGATGCCGGCATGCACCAGCGCGGTGTCGCGGGCCTCGTCGTAATGCAGCAGTTTTTGCCGACGCAGCCAGTCGAGCAAGTCGGCGGCATCCGGCGCATCAATAATCTCGCGCAGGGTGTCACCTTTTTTCAGCCGCTCAATATTGTGCGCAACCGCCAGCAGGTGCAGGTCGTGATTACCCAGTACGCAGGTCAGCACGTCACGGATGTTGTAGAGAAAACGCAGCGTCGCCAGGGATTCTGGGCCGCGGTTGACCAGGTCGCCGACCAGCCACAGCTTGTCTTGTGCAGGGTCAAAGGCCACACGCTCAAGCAGGCACTGTAGCGGTTTCAGGCAACCTTGCAGGTCGCCGACAGCGTAGGTGGCCATTAGTGCAGCGAGCCCGGCACCGCCAGGCGGAAGGGCGCAATTGTGGCGTCAAAGCGTTTGCCGTCTTCGGCGAGCATTTGATAGCTGCCCTGCATTATGCCGACGCGGGTGGTCATCACCGTGCCGCTGCTATAAGTGTGGCTGGCGCCCGGCTCGATCAGTGGTTGCTGGCCAACAACACCGGCGCCACGCACCTCCTGCACACGGCCATCGCCATCGGTAATCACCCAGTGCCGCGAGAGCAGTTTGGCCGGGATTTCGCCGGTGTTGCTCACTGTTACGGTGTAGGCGAAGGCAAAGCGACTCTGCTCCGGCTGCGATTGCTCTGGCAGGTAGCGGGTCACGACGCTGACGTCGATGTGGTAGCGCGAATCGCTCATGGGTCATTAGCTCGGTAGGCAGAAAGCCAGTTTAGTCGCTGTCAGTCGCGGCAGGTTGTTCGGCCAGCTTGTCCGCCAAGCGGACAAATGCAGCCAGGTCCAGTTGCTCCGGGCGCAAGCTGCCATCCACCCCTGCGGCTTCGATGTCATCGGCGGTCAGCAAGGCTTTAAGGGTGTTGCGCAGGGTTTTGCGGCGCTGGTTAAAGGCCTCACGTACCACGCGCTCGAGCAGACGATGATCCTTGGCAGGGTGTGGCAGCACTTCGTGCGGCACCAAGCGGACGATCGCCGAGTCGACTTTGGGCGGCGGGTTGAACGCGCCAGGGCCGACGTTAAACAGATGCTCCACGCGGCAGTGGTACTGCACCATGATCGACAGGCGGCCCCAGTCGCCACCACCTGGCGTTGCCGCCAGACGCTCGACCACTTCCTTTTGCAGCATAAAGTGCATGTCGCGAATCAACGCAGCGTTGTTCAATAGGTGGAAAATTAGCGGGGTGGAGATGTTGTACGGCAGGTTGCCGACCACGCGCAGGCTGTGTGGCGCGGCCTGCAATTGGTTGAAATCAAATTTGAGGGCGTCGCCCTGGTTCAGGCGAAAACGCGGGTTGCTGCCGAACTGGTGTTGCAGGATCGGCACCAGGTCGCGGTCGAGCTCAATCACGTCGAGCTGCGCCCCGCTGTTCAGCAGGCCTTCTGTTAGCGCGCCTTGGCCCGGGCCGATCTCCAGCATGTGCTCGCCTTCGCGGGCATGGATGGCGCGCAGGATGCGGTGAATAACCCCGGCGTCATGCAGGAAGTTCTGGCCAAAACGCTTGCGCGCGCGGTGTTGGTATTCGGACATGCAGCAGCTCCAGGCTTCAACCCAGGGGCTTGAAGCGAATGTAACGCGGGTAGAAAGCCCGGCAGTTTAACAGCATTGGCGGCGCACGCCTGCGCTTGGCGTCGTGCTCAGCAGCTTGCCACCTGGCTCTCGGCCATTGCGTAAGCGGTTTGCAGGGCGACCTGCAGGCTACCACTGTCGATGTTGCCGCTGCCGGCCAAATCCAGCGCGGTACCGTGGTCGACCGAGGTGCGGATGATCGGCAGCCCCAGGGTGATGTTCACCGCTGCGCCAAAGCCTTTGTATTTGAGTACCGGCAAGCCCTGGTCGTGGTACATGGCCAGCACCGCGTCGCAATGCTCTAGATGTTTGGGGGTGAACAGGGTGTCCGCCGGCAGCGGGCCGATCAGGTTGATGCCTTCGCTGCGCAATTGTTGCAGCGCGGGCTCGATGATTTCGATCTCTTCACGGCCCAGATGGCCGCCTTCGCCGGCATGCGGATTGAGGCCGCACACCAGGATGCGCGGCTTAGCGATGGCGAATTTCGTGCGCAGGTCATGGTCGAGAATGCGCGTGACCCTGCTTATGCGCTCTGCGGTGATGGCGTCCGCCACATCCTTGAGCGGCAGGTGGGTGGTCACCAGTGCTACGCGTAGGCCGTGGGTCGCGAGCATCATCACCACTTGCTCGGTGTGGGTCAGTTCGGCAAGAAATTCGGTATGCCCGGAGAAGGTAATCCCGGCTTCGTTGATCACGCCTTTATGCACGGGGGCGGTAATCATCCCGGCAAAGTGTCCATCGAGGCAGCCTTGTCCGGCGCGGGTAAGCGTTTCCAGCACATAGTGCGCATTGCTTGTGTCCAGCTGGCCCGGCTCGACTGGGGCGGCCAGCGGGGTGTTCCAGACATACAGGCTACCGGCGGGGGCAGCCTGGCTCGGCCACGATTCAGGGCCGACGCTGATCAGTTGAATGTTCAGCCCCAGCAGCCGGGCGCGTTCGGCCAGCAAGTTCAGGCTGGCGATGGCAATTAGCGCATGCGGCTGCGCTTCTCTGGCGAGTAGCAGGCACAGGTCGGGACCAATGCCGGCAGGTTCACCGGGGGTGAGGGCAAAAAGTCGGGCGGCAGTCATCGGAGAACTCTCAGTTATGCGCCAACTCGGTTGGTGCGTCAGTTTAGGGTAGCGCTGCGGTAATCGATCAGCATGAAAAAGCCCGGCGATGCGTGTGCATAAGCCGGGCTTGATCTGTAGCGTCCGTCAGCGTGGCGTGGGCCTAGCCGGTCAGAGTTTGATCTCGACGTAGGCTTCATCACGGATCTGGCGCAACCAGGCTTGCAGCTCTTCATCGTACTTGCGGTTACGCAGCACGGTCAGGGCTTGCTGCTCGCGGAACTCGGCGCTGCTGTCAGTGGCGCGGCGGCCCATGACTTCGAGTACGTGCCAGCCGTAGGGGCTCTTGAAGGGCTTGGACAATTCGCCAGCGGGCGTGTTGTTCATCACCTCGCGGAACTCGGGCACCAAGACGCTCGGGTCGATCCAGCTCAATGTGCCGCCGTTTAGCGCTGAGCCTGGGTCTTCAGAGAAGTTCTTCGCCAGTTCGGCAAAGTCTTCGCCGGCCAGGATGCGCTGATGCAGGCGCTCGACCAAGCGTTTGGTCTCGGCTTCACTGCGGATCTCGCTGGGCTTGATCAGGATATGACGCACATTGACTTCGTCACGCACCTGGCTGTCGCCGCCACGTTTTTCCAGCAGCTTGATCATGATAAAGCCGCCGGGTGTGCGCATCGGCTCAGTCGCTTGGCCAACCGGCAAGGCGCTCAGCATGGTGTCAAACGGTGGAGGCAGTTGACCTGCCTTGCGCCAGCCCATTTCGCCGCCTTCAAGCGCGGTTTCACTGGCCGAGTTGGCAATAGCTAGCTGGGCGAAGTCGGCACCCTGTTGCAGCTGTTGATACAGGTCGCGGGCTTTACGCTCAGCGGCCTGTATCTCCTCAGGGGAGGCGCCTTCTGTCACCGGGATCAGGATGTTGGCCAGACGGAACTCTTCCGACAGCTGCATCTTGCCCAGATCGGACGCGAGGAAGTTCTGCACTTCCTGATCGGTCACTTGGATGCGCTCTGCCACGCGGCGTTGGCGCACGCGGCTGATGATCATCTCGCGGCGCACTTGGTCACGCGCATCGGTGTAGGACAGGCCGTCTTTCGCCAAGGCTGCGCGGAATTGCTCGATGCTCATGCCGTTGCGCTGGGCAATGGTGCCGATGGCCTGGTTCAGTTCTTCGTCAGTAATGCGAATGCCTGAACGCTCACCAATCTGCAGCTGGATGTTCTCGATGATCAGGCGCTCCAGCACCTGTTGGCTGAGTACGCTTGCGGGCGGCACCGAGGCACCGCGTTGGGCGATGGTCTGCTGCACTTCACGCAGGCGTGCATCGAGTTGGCTTTGCATGACGACATCGTTATCGACAATCGCTACAACGCGGTTGAGTGGTTGTACTTCAGCCTGTGCCGCAGTACCCAGAAACAGCGCGCCCAACAGCAGCGGGCGCATGCAATCAGAAAGCTTGATCTTCACGTTCACGATAACCTTGAATGCCTTGGTCGAGGAAAGACTCCACTTTATTGCCGACTACACCGCCCAGACCTTTGAGAACGATCTGCAGGAAGATGCCGCGGTCAGCCTGGTCGTTTAGCGACGGGTTCAGGCTGACTTCGTCGTAGTCGATCCAGTAGCGGTTGATCAGTCGCAGTTTCCAGCAGCAGCTGTCGTACTCGAAGCCGGCAAAGGCTTCCAGGGTGCGGTCGCGGCCGTAGTCATACTGCCAACGGGAGATCACGTTCCACTGCGGCACGATCGGCCAGATAACCGAGAAATCGTGCTGGCTGATCTTGTAGTAGTCCTTGATGTATTCGGGTGAGCCAACTGTGCCGTAGTCTCCGCCGCCGACTACCCAGTTACCACTGGCTTCGTCAAAGCGCACAGTGTCATTACGGTAGCGATAACCGGCGTTAACCACCTTGTTCGGGTTGTCTTCTGGCTGGTAGTGGAACATCGCGCTGCCGGAGCGGGTGCTGTGGCTGTCTGGATCCCAGTTGAAATCCGACGAGAAGCGCCAGTCGCGGTTAAAGCGATAGAGGTACTCGAGCGCATAAGGCGATACTGAGGCTGTCGCGTCAGCGCGAGTACGGTAGTCAATGCCTGGCAGCTGTACCTGGCGGTCTTCAAAGTAGAAGGCCTGGCCAATGCTGAAACGCTGGCGTTCAAAACCGTTGCTCTCAATCAAGCGGCTGGTGATGCCCAGCGACAGCTTGTTCTCATCGCCGATGCGGTCCTTGCCAGAGAAGCGGTTTTCACGCCATAGCGAGGAATAGCTAAAGGTACTTTCACCCGTGTCGAAAACCGGGATATCAGTTTGATCTTCTTCCGGTACGTAGAGGTAGAAGGCGCGCGGCTCCAGTGTTTGGCGGAACTGGGTGCCGAACAGCTGAGTGTTGCGGTCGAAGTACAGGCCGCTGTCCAGGCTGAACATGCCGACGCCACGGTTCTGGTTGCTCTTGTAGTTTTGCTCTGCAAGGAAGCTACCTGCCTGAGCGTTGGCAATATCAGCTTTGCCCTGAGAGTCCAGACTCAAATTGTATTGGGTCTGCAGGTATTTGAACTGTGGCTTGATATAGCCCCAGCTCCAGTTCAACGGCAGGCTAATGCCCGGTTCAACATGTAAGCGCTCGCCGTTGGCGCGCGCCAGACCTTTCAGTCGGGTGTCATACCAAGGTGTGCCGACTGTGCCGTTGGCGTTGAGCGGGCCACCGTCTTCATCAATAAAGTTGCCTTTGCGCAGGCTGCGGTCAAAGCGTACGTATTCCGTGCCGTAACTGAAGTTAACCCCGGCAGGTTTAAATGGCAGTACGCCATCCAGAGTCAGTTGCGGCAGGCGATTATAGGGGGTGATGTCGGTGATGTTGGCCAGCTCGTAAGCGTGCGCGTTCAGCCGTGCGGTATAGCCTTCACCGCGATAAGTCAGGGTGCCGCGTTGGTTGACGTAGGTGTCGATGCCAATGCCCAGGTCTGTACTCAGGTCCTGGAAGTAGTACGGGTCGCTGATGTCGGTGTAATCGACTTCGGCCAGCAGGCGATCATTGAGCCCCTGCTTGTGCTGCCAGCTGTACATCCAGCGTTGGTCTTCCGCGTCGGACTGCAGTTTGCGGTCGTCATTGCTGTCTTGCAGGAAGGCGCCGCCGACTTGACCTTCGCTGTTCTTGGTCAGGTAGCGGAATTCGCCTTCCATCAACAAGCCGCGATCAGCCATATAGGTCGGGTACAGCGTGGCGTCGTAGTTCGGCGCCAGGTTGAAGTAATACGGTGTTTGCAGTGTCAGGCCATTACCGCTTGAGCTGCCGATGCTCGGCGGCAGGAAGCCGGACTGACGACGGTCATCAATTGGGAAGTAAATATACGGTGTGTAGAACACCGGAATATTCTTCACCCGCAGGGTCACATTAGTCGCGGTGCCGAAGCCGGTGGCCGGGTTTAGGGTGATGTTATTACCCTTTAAGTGCCAGGCGTTGCTACCGGGTTCGCAGCTGGTATAGGTGCCGTCTTTGAGGCGGATAATCGCGCTTTCTTCACGCTTGGCGTAGAGCGCATTACCGCGGATATGGCTCTTGTGCAGGACATATTCGGCGTTGTCGACTTTGGCTTCGCCGTTGTCCAGCTGCAGCTCGGCGCGATCACCGACCACCAGCATGCCCTGATCACGCAGGCGCACGTTGCCGATCAGTTCGCCGCGGTTCTCTGCCTGGCGCAGGTTGGCTTCATCTGCTTCTACCTGCATGCCGGCCTGGCGCAGCACCACATCGCCCGCGAGGGTGGCGACCTGTTCTTCCTGCTCATAGCGCGAGGCTTTGGCCGAGAGGAACATCGGCGCTTCATTCATCGGCGTTTGGTCATTCATGCCCGGCCGAATCGGCTCGACATACGCGCCTGCGCAGTAAGGGCCGGTTTCAGCCAGCTGGGCGGCGCTGAGGTTTTCACGCGGCACCCAATCGAGGTGGCTGTAGTCGGCGCTGCGTGATGCCAGAACCTTGCCGCGGCTTTCGGTAACCAATGTCGCTTGCGCCGCTTTAGCCTGGGCGGGTTCGGCTGTGCCGTCGGCGGCCTTGCTACTGGCGAGCGAATCACGTTGTACTGGTCGGGCTGGCAGTGCAGCATTGCTGGCTTTCGGGGCGCATGCCCAGCCGCCGCTGGCGGAAACCTGGCAATCGTACTGTTCGGCAGCAACGGCAAATGGAATGGCCACGGGTTGAAGCGCCAGGAGGCTGCTAGTAACCAAGAGTGGGAATTTTTTACGAAACGCGGGGTATTTTACTGCCATCTTATTTTATCCGGGCTTCCTGCGCGCCAATGGCCCTGAGGCCGCACGCCTCTCGATGGGCTTGAAAAGATGCTGGATAATAAAGCATGACCCGCGCAACGGCTAGCGCCGTCGGAGACCTTGTAATGCCTGATGAAGATGTACGCCTAAAACTCCTCGGAAACTGGCTGGAGCCGCTGCTGCCAGCGCTTTTTGCTAAGCAGGGCTGGGGCGCCGTACCCGCTGCCACGCTGACGCCTGCGAGCAGTGATGCCAGTTTTCGCCGTTATTTCCGTTGGCAAGGTGGGGCACGGACACTGATCGTGATGGACGCGCCGCCGCCGTTGGAGGATTGCCGGCCTTTCGTCAAGGTCGCGCAGTTACTGGCTGAGGCCCACCTCAATGTGCCGCAGATTCTTGCGGCAGACCTTGAGCGTGGCTTTCTCCTGCTCAACGATTTAGGTCGGCAGACCTACCTGGATGTCATTAATGAAGACAATGCGGATGCGTTGTTTGTCGATGCGATGCATGCACTGCTGGCGTTTCAGCAGCTGCCGATGACCACGCCATTGCCCAGCTACGACGACGCGCTGCTGCGTCGCGAGCTGCAGCTATTCCCCGAGTGGTATGTACAGCGGCATCTTGAGGTTGAGTTCACCCCAGCGCAGCAGGCGGCTTGGCAGCGTGTGAGTCAGCTGTTAATCGACAGCGCCTTGGCGCAGCCCAAGGTGCTGGTGCATCGCGACTATATGCCGCGCAACTTGATGCTCGGTGAGCCGAACCCCGGCGTGCTGGATTTTCAGGATGCGGTCTACGGCCCGGTAACGTATGACATTACCTGTTTGTTCAAGGATGCGTTCCTCAGCTGGCCCGAGGCGCGCGTACAAAGCTGGCTGGAGCAATATTGGCTGCAGGCGCGTGAAGCGGGTGTGCCGGTGCAGCCGTTGCTGGAAGACTTTTTGCGCGCCAGCGATTTGATGGGGGTGCAGCGTCATCTCAAGGTGATTGGCATCTTCGCGCGCATTTGCCACCGCGATGGTAAGCCCAAGTACCTGGGGGACGTGCCGCGCTTCTTCTCTTATATAGAAGCGGTATTGGCGCGCCGGCCGGAGTTGGCTGAGCTGGGTGAGTTGTTGGTCAGCCTGCAGCGGGCGCCGGCATGAAGGCGATGATTCTTGCTGCAGGCAAGGGCGAGCGGTTGCGCCCATTGACCCTGCACACGCCCAAGCCATTGGTACGCGCGGCAGGTGTGCCGCTGATTGAGTATCACCTGCGCGCTCTGGCGGCGGCCGGTTTTACCGAGGTGGTGATCAATCACGCCTGGCTCGGTCAGCAGATTGAGGATTATCTGGGTGATGGTTCGCGCTTCGGCGTCAGCATCGCCTATTCCGCAGAAGCCGAACCGCTGGAAACCGGTGGCGGGATTTTCAAGGCCCTGCCATTGCTGGGTGATCAGCCTTTTGCACTGATCAATGGCGATATTTTTACCGACTACCCCTTTGCCGAGCTGCGCCGTCCCTTGGTGGGTTTGGCCCATCTGGTGCTGGTGGCGAACCCTGACCATCACGCGGGCGGTGATTTTTGCCTGCGAGCTGGACGGGTCAGCGATGCGCAGGTCGCCCAGAAAAGTTTGACCTACAGCGGCATAGCGGTCTTGTCGCCGGCGTTGTTTGCCAGCTGTCAGCCTGGCGCCTTCAAGCTTGCGCCTTTGCTGCGTGCGGCGATGGCGGCAGGGCAAGTCAGCGGTGAGCAATTTACTGGCTGCTGGGTGGATGTCGGCACCCATGAGCGGCTGGCGGAAGTTGAGCGTCTACTTGAGGCGCGCCACTAAGATGCTCTGGCCTGCGACCCTGCTGGGAGCGGTTGTCGGGTTGGCAGTCGCGAGTATTCCGGGTGCCCTGCTGGGCGGTTTGTTGGGGCAGGTGCTGGATCGACGTTTGCGCCTGCAATCCTGGTCTGCCTTGCGTGAGCGTTTGGGGGGGCGTGCGCAAACGGGTGATGAGTGGCTGCTGTTTGTTTTGTTGGGGCGTTTGGCCAAAAGTGGTGGGCGTGTGCTGCCAGCCCATATTCAGCAGGCGCGGGCAGAAATGCAGCGTCTCGGGCTGAGCAGCGACAGTCAGCGTCAGGCGGTTGCGGCATTCGCCCGGGGCAAGACCGGACGTGACAGTCTGCGCGGCCCGTTACGCCGCCAGCATGAACATGCAGAGATGCTGCTGCGTGCTTGCTGGCGTATGGCGTGGGTGGATGGTCAGGTCGGTCAGGCTGAGCGTGAACTGATCATGCTGTGGGGAAAGTGGTTGCACGTATCGTCGGCTACCCAGGCGCAGTTCAGTGACGCCTATGCGCCTCAGCAGGTGCATCTGGCTTCGACCGCCAGTGGTGCCTATCAGCGTGCACTGAGTCTGTTAAATGTCAGTGCCGACTCCGAGCCTGCGCGCATAAAACAGGCGTACCGGCGCTTACTTAGTCGCCATCACCCCGACAAGCTGGCGGGCAGTAACGCCTCGCCAGAACGTGTCCGTGAGGCGACCGAGCGAACCCGTGAGTTGCATCAGGCCTATGACCTGATTCGTCAGCGTCATGGCTTCCGTTAGGGCTATTTGGCCTGCAGCTTGAGCGTTAGCCAGCCGCGGATACGCCGGTAGAGTTGTTCCTGCTCGGCTTCGCGATTGCCTGGTAGGGCTTTCATTGCGACCTGTGTATAGCCGCTCTGCTTTTGCCGCTTGCTGGCTTGCGAGCGTTTGAGCGCGGCAGTGCGATCGGCGGGCAGGTCCTTGTAATAAAAGTCGCCGGTGGCCAGCGGAAGTTGCGGGATCAACTCATCCAGTGGCGGTGTGTAGCCGGCCGGCAACGCTGCGGCGACCATTAACAGGTTGTGAATATTGCCTGGCTTGCGTTCGGCCAGGTAACGCGCGGCCCAGTAAGCGCCGCTGCCGTGCCCAAGCAGGACGATGGTCTTGGCTTGCTGCTGTTCGGCAAAGCCGATGGCCGATTCGATGCGCGCCAGCACTCGGTCGGCATGGGCTTGCTGCTGTTCTTCGATGTTTTTCGCTTTGCTCGCCGCGGTTTCGGCGCTGTCGAGCGAGTTGTCGCGGGTGTCTGTGCGGGGGGCATCTGCGGGTGTGTTGGCTTCCTCGCTTGCCGCCGTTGCCGGATCGGCTTCGACCGGGGTTTCATTCGCGGCTTGCGTTTGCGTTTGCGTTTGCGTTTGCGGTGCTGGGCTGCGCAGCGGCGGTGTATCGCCGTTTGGGTCGGGCAAGGTCAGGCTAAGGCTGTGCCAGCCAGCATCGGGCAGCTTGTGGCGTAAGGGGCCAACACTTTGCGGCCAGTCGGCCGTTTCAGCGTCGCCCGGCAAGATGATGACCACGCCGCTGGATTCTGCGGTGTTTGCGGGTAACCAAAGCGCGAGAAAGCGTTCATCGCCTGCCTGCAGATGCTGTTGTTCCTGCGGTTCCAACTGCTGTGCAAGTGCAGTCGCTTCCATTTCGCTGCGCTCGGCCAGGGGGGGGCGCACGGGTTCGGTTGCTTCGGCCGCGGTGTCAGTTGAGGCTGTGTTTGCGGCGGCCTGCTCTTCGGCATGCAGCGGGCCGGTTAATAGCAGCAGGCTCAGAGCAGATGCGGCGGCGCGCGGAAACATGGGGCTCTCCAGAATGTGTCGTATGCGCCCAGCCTAGCCTTTTCAGTTCTGCTTTGTCAGGTGTCGCTGAGTGCGCCAGGCCGGCGATGGGGCTGGTACAATGCGCGCCATCCGTGAATACCCCCGAGGTGCGTTATGCAACCCTTCGCCATTGCTCCGTCGATCCTTTCCGCTGACTTCGCTCGCCTGGGTGAGGAAGTGGACAAGGTACTCGCCGCCGGGGCTGACATCGTGCACTTCGATGTGATGGACAACCACTATGTGCCGAACCTGACGATTGGCCCGATGGTCTGCGCTGCGCTGCGCAAGTACGGCATCACCGCACCGATTGATGCACACCTGATGGTCAAACCCGTGGATCGCATCATTGGTGACTTTATTGAGGCAGGCGCGAGCTACATCACGTTCCACCCGGAGGCGTCCGAGCATATCGACCGCTCCCTGCAGCTGATCCGCGAGGGTGGCTGCAAGGCAGGCTTAGTGTTCAACCCCGCCACGCCGCTGGATGTGCTCAAGCACGTGATGGACAAAGTCGACATGGTCCTGTTGATGAGCGTTAACCCCGGTTTCGGTGGGCAGAAGTTTATCCCTCATACCCTGGAAAAGCTCAAAGAGGCGCGCGCGCTTATTGATGCGTCCGGGCGCGACATTCGCCTGGAAATCGACGGTGGGGTCAATGTGCAGAATATCCGTGAAATCGCTGCCGCCGGTGCCGACACCTTCGTAGCAGGTTCAGCCATCTTCAATCAGCCCGACTACAAAGCGGTGATCGACGCCATGCGCGCTGAACTGGCGCTGGCGCGCGGATGAGTCTGCTGCGCGAGCTGTTTCAAGGTGAGTTGCCGCGCCTGGTGATGTTTGACCTGGACGGCACCCTGGTCGATTCGGTGCCGGACCTGGCCGCAGCGGTTGATAAGACCTTGCTCGTGTTGGGGCAGCCAGCGGCGGGTTTAGAGCAGGTGCGTAATTGGGTGGGTAATGGCGCGCGGGTTTTAGTGCGCCGCGCCCTGGCGGGTAGCCTTGAACACGCCGAGATCGATGACGCGGACGCTGAGCAGGCGCTGCAGCTGTTTATGCAGTACTACGCCGAAAGCCATACGCTGACTCAAGTCTACCCTGGCGTGCGGCAAACCCTGGACTGGTTGCGCGAGCAGCAGGTCGAGCTGGCGATAGTGACGAACAAGCCTGAGCAGTTTATCGCGCCCTTGCTGGATGAGAAGGGCTTGGGTGGCTATTTCCGCTGGATCATCGGTGGCGATACCCTGCCTCAGCAGAAGCCTGACCCCGCAGCATTGTTGCATGTAATGCAGCTGGCGCGGGTTGACGCCGACCAGGCGTTGTTTGTTGGCGACTCACGCAACGATGTGCTGGCGGCTCGCGCGGCGGGGGTGCGGTGTGTGGCGCTGAGTTATGGCTACAACCATGGTCGGCCGATTGCTGAGGAGAACCCCGCGCAGGTGCTGGATAACTTGGCAGGCTTGTTGTGCTCGGCCGAGTCAGCGCTTTTGCCGGGCCTTGCGGGTTGATTCGGCTCTAGCCCTGCGCTAGTGTGACCGCACTCCTATCCCGCCTGAATTAAGAGAGTTTCGTGGTGGTTACCTGCACGCGTTGGTCGGCAAGCGCCGATATGAAAATCATCAAGGCCCTGGCCCGTTGGCGCTGGCGCCTCTGACCTGATCTTGGCCGCCCAGTCGGCACGCTTGCACACGACCGAATTACCTCAAGCCACGAGGCTGATCATGACCCGCGAAGAATTCCTGCGTTTAGCCGCTGCCGGCTATAACCGTATTCCTGTTGCCTGCGAAACCCTGGTGGATTTCGACACGCCACTGTCCATCTATTTGAAGCTGGCTGACGAAGCCAACACCTACTTGCTCGAGTCCGTGCAGGGCGGTGAGAAGTGGGGGCGTTACTCCATTATCGGCCTGCCGGCGCGTACCGTGCTGCGTGCCTATGAGCACGATGTAACGGTCAGCGTCGATGGTGTGGAGGTTGAACGCCATCACTGCGAAGACCCGCTGGCCTTTGTCGAGCAATTCAAAGATCGCTACAAGGTACCGACCCTGCCGGGCCTGCCACGCTTTAACGGCGGGTTGGTCGGTTACTTCGGCTATGACAGCGTGCGTTATGTCGAGCCCAAGCTGGCCAAGGGCGTGAACCCGGATGCTCTGGGCACCCCGGATATTCTGCTGATGGTGTCCGATGCCGTGGTGGTGTTCGACAACCTTGCCGGCAAGATGCACGCCATTGTGCTGGTTGACCCATCTGATGCCGATGCGTTGGAACAGGGGCAGGCGCGCTTGCAGGAAATTCTGCACAAGTTGCGTCAGCCGATCACTCCGCGCTTGGGTGTCGACTTGGCTGCGCCTGCCGCAGCTGATCCAGACTTCGTTTCCAGTTTCAAACGCGATGATTACGAGCACGCGGTTAAGGCAATCAAGGATTACATCCTCGCGGGCGACTGCATGCAGGTGGTGATTTCGCAGCGCATGTCGATTCCCTTCAAGGCGGCGCCGATTGATTTGTACCGCGCGCTGCGGTGTATCAACCCGACGCCTTATATGTACTTTTTTAACTTCGGCGACTTCCATGTGGTCGGCAGTTCGCCGGAAGTGCTGGTGCGCCTGGAAGATGGCTTGGTCACCGTGCGCCCGATTGCCGGCACCCGTCCGCGTGGCGCCAATGAAGAAGCCGATCTGGCCTTGGAAGAAGACCTGCTCTCTGATGCCAAAGAAGTCGCCGAGCACCTGATGCTGATTGACCTGGGCCGCAATGATGTTGGTCGGGTGGCCAGCACCGGTAGCGTCAAGCTCACCGAGAAGATGGTGATCGAGCGTTATTCCAACGTGATGCACATTGTTTCCAATGTTACCGGTCAATTGAAGGAAGGTCTGACCGCGATGGACGCCCTGCGCGCCATCCTGCCGGCGGGCACCTTGTCCGGCGCACCGAAGATCCGCGCCATGGAAATCATTGATGAACTAGAGCCGGTCAAACGTGGTGTTTATGGCGGTGCCGTGGGTTACCTGGCCTGGAACGGTAATATGGACACCGCCATCGCCATTCGTACCGCGGTGATCAAAAACGGTGAGCTGCATGTACAGGCCGGCGCCGGCATTGTGGCCGACTCAGTGCCCGCGCTGGAGTGGGAGGAAACGCTGAACAAGCGTCGCGCCATGTTCCGTGCTGTGGCGCTCGCCGAGCAAACCGTCACTGACCCGTCCACGCGCTGAGGAGTCCTGCCATGCTGCTGATGATCGATAACTACGACTCCTTTACCTACAACGTGGTGCAATACCTGGGCGAGTTGGGTGCCGATGTTCAGGTTATTCGCAACGACGAGCTGTCGATTGCCGAGATCGAAGCGCTGCAGCCTGAGCGCATCGTGGTGTCGCCCGGCCCGTGCACGCCGACCGAGGCGGGGGTGTCCATCGAGGCCATCCTGCATTTTGCCGGCAAACTGCCAATTCTCGGTGTGTGCCTCGGCCACCAGAGTATTGGCCAGGCGTTTGGCGGCGATGTGGTGCGCGCACGCCAGGTGATGCACGGCAAAACCAGCCCGGTCTTTCATTGTGATCTGGGTGTGTTTGCCGGCTTGAACAACCCATTGACGGTCACCCGTTACCACTCGCTGGTGGTCAAGCGCGAAACCCTTCCGGACTGCCTGGAAGTGACGGCCTGGACTCAGCATGAAGACGGTTCGGTGGATGAAATCATGGGCCTGCGCCACAAGACGCTGCATATCGAGGGTGTGCAATTCCACCCCGAGTCGATTCTCACCGAGCAGGGCCATGAACTGTTCGCTAACTTCCTCAAACAACAAGGAGGCCTGCGCTGATGAATATCAAGGAAGCCCTCAATCGAGTGGTCAATCAGCTCGACCTTAGCACCGAAGAAATGCAGGACGTCATGCGCGAGATCATGACCGGTCAGTGCACGGATGCACAGATTGGCGCATTCCTGATGGGCATGCGTATGAAAAGCGAGACCATCGACGAGATCGTCGGTGCGGTCTCGGTCATGCGTGAGCTGGCCAGCCATGTGCACCTGCAGACCCTCGACCATGTGGTGGATGTGGTGGGTACTGGCGGCGATGGCGCCAATATCTTCAACGTGTCGACGGCTTCAAGCTTTGTGGTCGCCGCAGCCGGCGGCAAGGTCGCCAAACATGGCAACCGTGCGGTGTCGGGCAAGAGCGGCAGTGCCGATCTGCTTGAGGCCGCGGGTATTTACCTGCAGCTGACGCCCGAGCAAGTGGCGCGGTGTATCGACAGCGTGGGTGTCGGCTTTATGTTCGCCCAAGTGCACCATTCGGCGATGAAGTACGCCGCCGTGCCGCGTCGAGAGCTGGGTCTGCGCACCCTCTTTAATATGCTCGGCCCGTTGACCAACCCGGCTGGAGTCAAGCATCAAGTGGTTGGCGTATTCAGTCAGGCACTGTGCCGACCACTGGCCGAGGTGCTCAAGCGCCTGGGCAGTCAGCATATTTTGGTGGTGCACTCGCGCGACGGTCTGGATGAATTCAGCTTGGCGGCTGCGACCCATGTGGCCGAGTTGAAGGATGGGGTGATCAGCGAGTATGAAGTGCTGCCGGAAGACCTCGGCCTAAAGAGCCAGAGCCTGATCGGGTTGGCCGTGGAAAGTCCGGAGGCTTCGTTAGCGCTGATCCGTGACGCGCTAAGCAAGCGTAAAACTGACGCCGGGCAAAAGGCCGCGGACATGATCGCGCTGAATGCCGGTGCGGCGTTGTATGCGGCAGATCTGGCGACTAGCCTGAAAGAAGGTGTAGCGCTGGCTCACGATGCTTTGCACACAGGGTTGGCCTGGGAGAAGTTGCAGGAGTTGGTGTCCTTTACCGCCGTATTCAACGAGGAGAATGCCGGGTGAGTATTCCAACTGTTCTGGAGAAGATTCTTGCGCGCAAGGCTGAGGAAGTGGCCGCCCGTCGCGCCATCATCAGTCTCGCCGAGCTTGAGCAGCAGGCGCGCAGCGCCGATCCGGTGCGTGGCTTTGCCCGGGCCCTGATCGAACAGGCCAAGCGCAAACAGCCGGCGGTGATCGCCGAAATCAAGAAAGCGTCGCCGAGCAAGGGCGTGCTGCGCGAGCATTTCGTGCCGACGGAGCTTGCGCAGAGTTATCAGGCTGGTGGTGCTACTTGCCTGTCGGTGCTGACGGATATCGATTTCTTCCAGGGTGCCGATCGTTACTTGCAAGAAGCCCGCTCGGCCTGCTCACTGCCGGTGATCCGCAAAGACTTTATGATCGACCCGTACCAGATCGTCGAGGCGCGCGCGCTCGGTGCCGATTGCGTGCTGCTGATCGTTTCTGCCCTGGAAGATGCGCAGATGGCCGAGCTGGCCGCCACGGCCAAAGCCTTTGATTTGGATGTGCTGGTGGAAGTGCATGACGGCGATGAGTTGGAGCGTGCGCTGAAAACGCTGGATACGCCACTGGTGGGCATTAACAACCGTAACCTGCACACCTTCGAACTTAACTTAGAGACCACCCTTGATCTGCTGCCACGGATTCCGCGTGACCGCTTGGTGGTGACTGAGAGCGGTATTCTCAATCGCGCTGATGTCGAGTTGATGGAGATCAGCGAGGTCTATGCCTTCCTGGTGGGCGAGGCGTTTATGCGCGCCGACAATCCTGGGGTTGAGCTGGAGCGCTTGTTCTTCCCTGAGCGCAAGCGGGTGGTCACTTCGCCTGACGTGGATTGATTCACCAAGCCACAAAAAAGCCGACGCATGTGTCGGCTTTTTTGTTGGCGTTTGCAGGCTCAGCGGGTGCCGAAGACCACCATGGTCTTGCCCTTGACGTTGACCAGCCCTTGTTCTTCCAAGGCCTTGAGTACACGCCCGACCATCTCCCGCGAGCAGCCGACAATACGGCCGATTTCCTGGCGGGTAATCTTGATCTGCATGCCGTCAGGGTGCGTCATGGCGTCGGGCTGTTTGCACAGGTCCAACAGGGTGCGTGCTACGCGGCCAGTGACATCAAGAAAAGCCAGGTCGCCTACTTTACGCGTGGTGTTGCGTAGGCGTTCGGCCATCTGGCTGCCCAGTGCATACAGAATGTCGGGGTCTTGCTGGGTGAGTTCGCGGAACTTGGCGTAGCTCAGCTCCGCGACTTCGCACTCAGTCTTGGCGCGCACCCAGGCGCTGCGTTCTTTTTCGGTGCCGTCCTTTTCGAACAGGCCCATTTCACCAAAGAAGTCGCCGGAGTTGAGGTAAGCGATGATCATTTCTCGACCATCATCGTCTTCGATCAGAATAGTGACCGACCCTTTGACGATGAAGAACAGCGTTTCGCAGCGATCACCTGCATAGATGATGGTGCTTTTGGCGGTGTAGCGACGACGGTGGCAATGCGCGAGAAGCTTGTCGAGATTTTTTATTTTAGGTGTGAGGGTAATAGCAACCATGCCCGAATCCCGAATTTATAAGAGTAAGCCGTTGTTTGGCTGGCGTTTCTAATAATAGTTATCTGCACAAGTGTGCCAGTAATCAGGCGCCATCTTAACAAACACCCTTATAACAGATGTGGATTTGCGACCTGGCTAACAGTTAAGCGCGGAACTTCAGCGCAAGTGGAGCATGCCAGCTTGGCAAAAGTGCTGTGCTAAGCTGCGTTCCTTTTTAACAGCGGAGCCTGGGCAATGAAAGCGCGGATTCAGTGGGCCGGCGAAGCCCTGTTTATTGGTGAGTCGGGTAGCGGCCATGCAGTGGTCATGGACGGTCCGCCTGAGAGCGGTGGACGTAACCTGGGTGTGCGGCCGATGGAGATGCTGCTGATCGGTCTGGGCGGCTGCAGTAACTTTGATGTCGTCAGCATCCTGAAAAAATCGCGCCAGGCGGTAGAAAGCTGCGAGGCGTTTCTGGAGGCTGAGCGCGCCACGGAAGAGCCCAAGGTGTTTACCAAGATCCATCTGCATTTTGTGGTCAAGGGCCGCGGCTTGAAAGAGGCGCAGGTCAAGCGTGCGGTCGAACTCTCGGCTGAGAAGTACTGCTCGGCGTCGATCATGCTGGGGCGTGGTGGCGTCGAGATCACGCATGATTACGAAATTATCGAACTGGCTGAATAAGCTGTCGCGCGATTGCCGTGATAGGAAAAGGGCACCGAGGTGCCCTTTTTTGTGCCGCTGATTTAGCGTTATACGCGGTACGTGGTGCTGGTCATAACCTTGGCCAGCAGGCTCATGCCGAACTTCACCGGCGCGGGGAAGCGCAGGCCGCCCGCATCGAGGGCGTTGCACGCATGCTGTTCTTCATCAATACGCATCTGCTCGAGAATCGCCCGGGACTTCTGGTCGTCTTGGGGGATTTGCTGCAGGTGCTCATCGAGGTGTTTGACCACTTGATCTTCGGTGGCCGCCACAAAACCCAGGCTGACTTTGTCACTGATCAGTCCAGCCGCCGCGCCGACGCCAAAAGACAGGCCGTAGAACAGCGGGTTAAGAATGCTGGGCTGGCTGCTGAGTTGGCGGATGCGTTGTTCGCACCAGGCTAAATGGTCGATTTCTTCATCGGCGGCATGCTCCATGGCCTGGCGCACCTGTGGCAGCTTGGCGGTCAGGGCCTGACCCTGATACAGCGCCTGGGCGCACACCTCACCGGTGTGGTTGATGCGCATCAGGCCGGCAATATGCTGGGTCTGCGCGTCATCCAGCTCAGCTTCTGGCTGCACGATGGCCGGTGACGGTCGAGTGGGCTGACCACTGAAGGGCAGCAGGGTGCGCAGCGCGGCATCGGCTTGCAGTAACAGGCGATCAACAGGTGAAAATTGACGTTCGCTGGCCATTGGGACCTCCGGCGATGACTACGGCGGTCAGTTTACTCCAAACCATGCGGAGGGTCTGTTGACGTTTCGTCGCAGCCGTTGCGTCGCCTCAACAAGGCGGATGCGTGTCTTTAAGGCAGCTCGCGCAGCACGCGAAACCCCAGGGCATAGTTCGTATGCTGCGGCTGCTTCATGTCGCGCTGGCTGCTGTGGAGGTAGCTGGGGCCACTGTTCCACGCACCACCGCGCACCGTCCGCGGGCTGTTGTCGAGTAACCCTGCGGCGACTCGCTCGCTACCGTCGAAAGGGCTGACAAACCGCGAGGCCGTCCATTCCCAGACATTACCCGCGGTGTCGTGCAAGCCAAAGGCATTGGCGTTGAACTGGCCGATGAACGCGCTCTTATTCTGGATCAGGCGTGAGGTGGCGCAGCCACGGCAATGCGCGCGCGGCTGCGTTTCCGGGCTGTCGAGCTGTTCGCCCCACCAGTAATAGCTATCAGTCCCCGCACGTGCGGCATATTCCCATTCGGCTTCAGTGGGCAGTCGATAACGCTGCCCGGTGACCTTGGATAACCATTGGCAGTAGGCCACGGCCTGATACCAGGAGACGTTGATCACCGGCCGCTGTGCCGATAAGCCCCAGCCTTCGTTATCCGGCATCAGCGTGGCGGTGGCCGCGGCGTACTGCTGCCAGTCGGCAAAGCTGACCTCGTAGCGACCCATAGCAAACGGGCGGTTGATTTCAATGGGCGTCAGTGGCCGTTCATTATGATTACCGCGACCGCTGTGATCGCCCAGCACGTAATGCCCGGCCGGCAGCACAATCAGTGACGGCCCCTGCTTGTTTTCGCCTAGAGGGTCGCTGAATACATGGCCTGGTGTTTGCGCTTGCGCCGGAGCACTGCTCAACAGGCCGAGCAGCATCAGCGTCGCCAGGTACTGGCGCTTCAACCCGGCGGCCATGCCAGCTGCCGTTGACCCAGTACGTGCATATGAATGTGATAGACGGTTTGGCCACCCAGCTCGTTGCAGTTCATCACCACTCGGAAGCCGTCATCGCAGCCTTGCTCTTTGGCTAGGCGCTGGGCCGTGATGAGGATGTGCCCCGCCAATGCGGTATCGGCTTCGTTCAGGTCATTGAGGGTGCGGATATGTTTTTTCGGGATGACCAGGAAATGCACCGGCGCTTGTGGGCCAATATCGTGGAAGGCAATCACCTGATCATCTTCATAAAGCTTGCGCGCCGGTATTTCACCAGCGACGATCTTGCAGAACAGACAGTCCATGGACGGTCTCCTGGCCGCTAAAAAGAGGCCCGAGTTTAGTGGACAAGGAGTGCGGGTGAAAAACGATATTCACGACCTGGGGCTGGTGCTGGATTCCAAAACCAAGCTGGTGCTGATTGAGTCCTGGGACGAGGTACGGGTTCTGGAAACCCTGACCAGTCTGGCGGTTCGCCGCGGCCTCGGTTTGCAGGTGTGGTCGGTGACCGAGGGGCTGCAGCGCCTGGGTTTTTCTGTTCAAGAGCCCGTCGACAGCGCCACCACGGAGCCGGAAGCTGCGCTGCGCCTGATCAAGGCGGATCCGCAACCGACGCTGTATGTGATGTGTGACCTGCATCCGTTTCTCGACGACAACCCCAAGCTGGTGCGACTGCTCAAGGAAATCGCCATGAGCGAGCTGCCCAGCAAGCCGACGCTGGTGCTGGTGTCCCACGCTTGCCGGTTGCCGCCGGAGGTGCAGCGTTACGCCTCGCGCTTCAGCCTGTCGCTGCCGTCTGAAGAAGAGTTACTGGCCATCGTGCGCGACGAAGCCACTGGCTGGAGCGCCCGCAATCGCAATGCCCGCGTGCGCACCGATAACCGCACCTTGCAGCAGGTGGTGAAGAACCTGCGTGGCCTCAGCCATGCCGAGGCCCGTGCGCTGGCGCGTAATGTGATCTGTGATGACGGTGCGATTACCCAGGAAGATTTGCCGGAGCTGAATAAGACCAAGTTCCAGTTGCTTGACCTCGATGGTGTGTTGAGTTTCGAGTACGACACGGCACGTTTCGCCGAGGTGGGCGGGCTTGGCAACCTCAAACGCTGGCTGGGTGAGCGGCAGAGCATCTTCCTTGAGGGTAAAGGCGTTGATCTGCCGAAGGGCGTGCTGCTGGTCGGTGTGCAGGGCGGCGGCAAAAGCCTGGCCGCCAAGGCGATCGCCGGTCTCTGGGGCTTGCCTTTGTTGCGCCTGGACTTTGCCTGCCTATACAACAAGTTCTTCGGTGAGACCGAACGTAACCTGCGCGAAGCCTTGAAGCTGGCCGAACAGATGTCGCCGTGTGTGCTGTGGATCGACGAGATTGAAAAGGGTTTGGCCAGCGGTGACCACGATGGCGGCGTCAGCCAGCGTGTGCTTGGTACTCTCCTGACCTGGATGGCCGAGCGCAAGGCGCCGGTATTTATGGTGGCCACCGCCAACGTTATCTCGCGATTGCCGCCAGAGTTGCTGCGCAAGGGGCGGTTTGATGAGCTGTTCTTTGTCGACCTGCCGGATGCGCCCGTGCGTGGCGAAATCTTCCGTATTCATCTGCTGCGCCGCGAGTTGGATCCGGCGAGCTTTGATTTGGCTGAGCTGGCGGCGATTTCTGAAGGGTTTTCCGGTGCAGAGATTGAACAGGCAGTAGTGAGTGCCCTGTATGCCGCGCAAGCGCAGCAGCAGCCGGTTGCCCAAGCGGTGTTGCTGCAAAGCATTCAGACCACCGCGCCGCTTTCAGTGGTCATGGCCGAGGATCTTGCAGCCCTTCGCGCCTGGGCGGATGGGCGCACGGTGAGTGCGGGGTAGGAGATTAGAGCGGTTTGCCGAACTGACGATTCAAGCGTGCACTGATCCGCCTAACCAGCCAGCGTGGCCCCAGGCGTGAGCTGAGGGCGAGCAAGCGGTTGCGCCAGCCAGGGATGATGATCGCGCGATTTTTATCCAGCGCCCTGACGGTGATGAGTGCGACTTCTTCGGCGCTCATCATCAACGTGCCGCTCTGTAAGGCTGTGGCATCCACGCTCGCGTTGCGGAAAAACGCGCTGCGGGTCGGGCCCGGACACAGCACGGAAACCTTGACGCCGTAGGGCTTGAGTTCCTCGCGCAGGCCTTCAGAGAAGTGCAGCACATAGGCTTTGCTTGCGTAGTAGTTGCTCATGCCCGGGCCCGGTTGAAAGCCGGCCACCGAAGCCACGTTGAGAATTTGCCCGCTGCCTTGGCCGGCCATGACGGTGCCAATGGCGTGACAGAGGCGGGCGAGGGCGAGGACGTTCAGCTCGATCAACGCCTGCTCGCGCGCCCAGTCCTGGGCGACATAGACGCCACACGTGCCAATGCCGGCGTTATTCACCAGCAGGTCGATATGCAGTTGGTTTTCTTCCAGTTCATGCAACAAGCCGCTGACGCGCAGTGGTTTGCTCAAATCGCAGGTACGAAACAGCACCTCCACTGAGAAACGCTGGGTCAGCTCGCTGGCGATACTTTCCAGGGCATCACGCTGGCGTGCTACCAGAATCAGATTACGCCCTCTCCGGGCCAGGGCTTCGGCAAGTGCCAGGCCAATGCCACTGGAGGCTCCAGTGATAAGCGCGTAACGGCTCATAGGTTCTCCGTGAAGGAGCCTTGCGGCTCCATGCACTGGCTAAGGTGGTGATGGGTTAAAGGTTGGCGCCGGTCAAAAAAGCCAGCGAAGGCAGCGCAATCGCCAGAATAATACCCAGCGCTATCGCAGCCAGCCACAAGCCGGCCAACACTTTAACGGCGGTGCTGTTCGGCGGTGGCGGTGGGCCGAAGCGGTTGGCTTCGGTGCTGCCGGGAATAACAAACATCAGCAGAGAAAACACTCCGCCGATCACGGGCACCAGGGTGACCAGCAGCAGCCAGCCAGTCCAGCCGATGTCATGCAGGCGCTGCACGCCGAACATGATACCGACTACCGCTACCGCGATCCCCACCACGACCATCAAGAGACCGCCGAGGATCTCCGAGACAGCAAAGAACCCGGCCGCGATACCGAACAACGGCAGGCACGCCAGCATCAGCACCATCGTCCATGCTAGGTAACGTAAGCGGCCGATTCGCCCGTCGGTGGTAAAGGTATTCAGCTCGCCGAACGCTGGCAGCGTTTCGCCCAGTGCTGCCTTGGGTGTGGCGTAAGGAGTGGCGACTGTGCTGGTCACTTGCGGTGTGTTTTCCGCGAGCTGGGCCTGGCGAGCCATGAATTTCTCGATAACGATGCCGCAGGCTGAGCACTCGATGCCTTTGGCTTGTGGATGAGCGCATTTGGGACAAATCATCTGGGCGTCGCTGGCAGGTTCACTGCCTTGCCCGCGGTGGTCGTCGGTGTCCACTAGGCTCAGGCTGGCAGCCAAGTCCGGCTCTTTGCGTACCTTTGCCCCGGCACCCTGCAGGGCTTTGAGGTACTGGTCGGCCTCGTTTTCGCTGAGATCACGTTTGATCTCGACTGTGCCGCCTTTAAACAGCGAGTTGATTCGGGTGTGGTCGCTCTTGAACAACCGTGCGAGATTCTCCTTGGCGGTTTCCATGCTTATGTCAGGCATCAACTCGCCGTTGAACACAATCTTGAAGCGGGCTTGGGTCATGTCGGCGTCCTTGTCGGTGCCTGAGTGGATTCGCGTGTCAGACTATCTGCCGCGCAGGCCAGTGAACAAGCCACTTTGCACGTAAATGTGTGTTTGTTTACGCCCCATGTCGCCATGCTGGGCCTCGCATGGCGGCGTAGGTTACTTGTGCGGATTCGCGCGCGCCTTGAGGGTCAGTTGGCTGACTTAAGAGCGTTATCGTGGCCAGCGCTGTTGCAGTTGCAGGCTGTGCTTGAGTGCCTCGCGGTATTCGCGGTCGAGGCGGCTGATCAATTGCTCGACACTGGGCAGATCGCTGATGTTGCCAACGCCCTGGCCGGCCGACCACACGGTTTTCCAAGCCTTGGCTTCTTCATCCATGGGCTTGAGCTTCTCGCCATAGTTGATTTCGCCTTTGCTCTGCAGCTGCTTGAGATCGTAGCCGGCCAGTTCCAGGCTTTGGCGCATAAAGCTCGCGGGTACTCCGGAAACGGCCGGGGTGTGAATGATGTCGGCGGCTTTGGCGTCGAGGATCATCTGCTTATAGGCGTCGGAGGCGGCGTTTTCCTGGGTGGCGATCAAGCGTGTGCCGAGGTAGGCGAGGTCGGCGCCAAGCAATTGGGCCGCCAGCACTTCGTGGCCCTGATTAAGGCAGCCGGCCAGCAGCAGAGTTTTGTCGAAGAACTGGCGAATTTCGGCGATCAGTGCGAACGGGCTCCAGGTCCCGGCATGCCCACCGGCGCCGGCGGCCACCGCGATCAAACCATCGACGCCGGCTTCGGCGGCTTTCTCGGCATGCCGGCGTGTGGTCACGTCATGGAACACCAGGCCGCCGTAGCTGTGCACCGCATCCACCACTTCTTTTACCGCGCCGAGGCTGGTGATCACGATGGGTACGCGCTGCTCGACGCAGATCGCCAAGTCTGCCTGTAGGCGTGGGTTACTGCCATGCACGATCAAGTTGACCGCATAGGGTGCCGCTTTAACGTCCAGACCTGCTTCGATTTCCTCTAGCCAGTCTTTGAAACCGCTGCTCTCGCGCTGGTTCAGCGCCGGAAAGCTGCCGACAATACCGTTGTTGCAACAGGCCAGAACCAGTTGCGGATTAGAGACCAGAAACATCGGCGCTGCGACGACGGGAAGGCGCAGGCGTTGTTCGAGCAGGGCCGGAAGCGACATGCAGAAATCCTCTTGTTGCAGTGATTAGAAAGGGCGAACCACAACCAGAATGACGATGCCCAGTAAGGCCAGCACGGGTGCTTCATTGAACCAGCGGTAGAACACATGGCCGCGCTGGTTTTCATTGCGAGCAAACGCCTTGAGTTGGGCGCCGCACATAAATTGGTAAACCACCAGTAGGGCAACCAGGCTCAGCTTGGCGTGCATCCAGCCCTGGCTGAAGTAGTAGCTGGGATTAAGGCTGATCAGCCACAGGCCGAGGCCGACGGTGAGGATCAGCGATGGCCACATAATCCCGCGGTAGAGCTTGCGCTCCATGATGCAAAAGCGCTCGCGGCTGACCTCGTCGGTGCTCATGGCGTGGTAAACGAATAGGCGTGGTAGGTAGAACAAGCCGGCGAACCAACAGACCATGGCAATGATGTGCAGGGTCTTGAGCCATAGATAGAGCATTGTTTGAACTCGTGCTGAAAAGTGCCTCGATAGTAGTGGTCATGAGCGCCTGCGTCATCACTGGCGGTTGGCCCCCGGCCGAAGCGCCCGTATCATCGGCAGCTTTCCACTGCTGGTAAGGCAAAGGGGCAAATGATGATCAAGGTCGGAATCGTCGGCGGCACGGGTTATACCGGAGTCGAATTGTTGCGTTTGTTGGCGCAGCACCCGCAAGCACAGGTCGAGGTGATTACCTCGCGCTCCGAGGCCGGCATGCGTGTCGACGAGATGTACCCGAACCTGCGCGGTCATTACGACAGCCTGGCGTTTAGCGTGCCGGATGCCGCCACGTTGGGGGCTTGCGATGTGGTGTTTTTCGCCACGCCGCACGGTGTCGCTCATGCGCTGGCGGGCGAGCTGCTGGCGGCGGGAACCAAGGTGATCGACCTGTCGGCTGACTTCCGCTTGCAGGACGCCGATGAATGGGCGAAATGGTACGGCCAGCCACACGGCGCACCAGACCTGCTCCCAGAGGCAGTCTACGGCTTGCCTGAGGTCAATCGTGAGGCAATCAAACAGGCGCGCTTAATCGCGGTGCCGGGCTGCTACCCCACGGCTGCACAGCTGGCGCTGATCCCGTTGCTTGAGGCCGGCCTGGCCGATACCTCGCAAATTATCGCCGACTGTAAGTCTGGGGTGAGTGGTGCCGGGCGCGGTGCCAGTGTCGGCTCGCTGTTTAGCGAGGCGGGCGAAAGCATGAAGGCCTATGGGGTCAAGGGGCATCGGCACTTGCCGGAAATTCGTCAGGGCCTTCAACGAGCGGCGGGTCAGGCGGTCGGTTTGACCTTCGTGCCACACCTGACGCCGATGATTCGCGGCATTCACGCCACGCTTTATGCCACCGTGGTTGACCGTTCCGTTGACCTCCAAGCGCTGTTCGAGAAGCGCTATGCAAACGAGCCCTTTGTGGATGTGATGCCCGCCGGCAGCCACCCGGAAACCCGCAGCGTGCGGGGCGCCAACGTCTGCCGTATCGCCGTGCACCGCCCGCAGGATGGTGATCTGGTGGTGGTGCTGTCGGTCATTGATAACCTGGTCAAGGGGGCGTCGGGCCAAGCGGTGCAGAACATGAATATTATTTTCGGTCTTGATGAGCGCCTGGGCCTGTCCCACGCCGCCCTGCTGCCCTGATGACGGGGTGGGAGGTTCGGCCAAGCGATCCTGGGCGTGCTCGACGGCAGTGCCTGCTGAGTGTGCTGGTGCTGCTGTGTATTGCGCTGGCTTTTTATGCTGGCAGTTTGTGGCAGCAGTCCATAGCGGGTGCGGTGCAGTCGGCCAAACAGGCTCCGGATGAGTCGTTAGCCCGTGAGGTCGAAGAGCTACGCCAGCGTGTGGCGGTACTGAGCAGCACAGAAATGCTCAGTCAGCAGGCCAACGAACAGAGTCGTTTGACGATCAAGCTCTTGGAAGAGCAGATCTACAAGCAACAGCAGGACCTGGCGTCCTACAAAGGCGTGCTGGCCCCGGCCAGTCGTCGCGAAGGTCTACGCATTAAGACCTTTGAGTTGCAGGCCACGGACAGGCCTGAGTATTTCCGCTACAAGATACTCCTTAGCCGCGTGGGTAAAGGTGAGGCGCCGCTGGAAGGCCAGTTGCAGGTCTCAATCGTTGGTCAACAAGGTGGGCAGGCCGTAACGCTCGAGTTAGCCGCGCTGACGACTGGCTTGCCGGATGCGTTGCCTGAGCAAGCGTTTGCCTTTTCCTTTAAGCACTTTCAGGCAATCCCTGAGGCCGGCCGATTCGCTGAGCTGAAGCTGCCTGAGGGGTTTGTCCCGCGCGAGATTAAAGTGCGTGCTGAGGTACAGGGCGAGAAGCCCTTGTTGCGCACATTTGAATGGAACAAAGAGGAGTGATGGTTCTGTATGTGGAGTAAAGACAAAGCGCGCGCTGATGTGCAGCGTTTCGCGGGCAAGACCAGCCTGATTGCGGTCGGGGCTGAGTTGCATGGCGATTTGCGCTTTCAAGGGGCTGTTCAGGTTGATGGAAAGGTTATCGGTAACCTGGTTGCCAGCGAAGGTATGGTGCGTGTCAGCGTGCAGGGCCGGGTTGAAGGCGAGATACGTGCACCCCATATAGTGATTGATGGTGAAGTCGAGGGTGATGTACACGCCAGTGGTCGCCTTGAACTTGGCGTGCGCGCTCGGGTGCGCGGCAATCTGTACTACGCCTTAATGGAAATGGCCATGGGGGCGCAAATCGATGGGCGTCTTTGTCGGTTGCAGGACGACGCGAGACCATTGGAGTTGCCAGCGTCTCTGGATGAAGCGCAATAGTTGACCGCATTTGTAGGGTAAGCGGATAATGCCCATCAAACTGCAGTTTGGCGCTTAGCGCCGGGAGTTAATCAGCATGAGCGTCGAAACCTTCACCCCTAGTGCTATGCAATTTACGCAGGGCGCGGCGAATAAGGTGAAGAACCTGGTCGATGAAGAAGGCAACCCACGCCTGAAGTTGCGTGTGTTTGTAACCGGTGGCGGTTGTTCTGGCTTCCAGTATGGTTTCACCTTCGATGAAGACGTCGCTGATGATGACACCATCGTTGAGCGCGAAGGCGTGAGTCTTGTGGTCGACTCGATGAGTTTCCAGTACTTGGCTGGTGCCGAGGTCGACTATCAGGAGGGCCTGGAAGGCTCGCGGTTTGTGATCAACAATCCGAACGCCACTACTACTTGCGGCTGCGGTTCTTCGTTTTCGATCTAGGTTCTAGGCTGTTCAAGTCAACGCCGTGCTTTGTGTACGGCGTTTTCGTTTCTGCGCGTAGCAGATGCTGGCGCGGTTATCAGGCTGGATAGATCGCCCCGAGCACGCGCAGCCCTTGTGCGCCTGTGACGCTCGGCCGGTTAGCAGGTATGCCCTCCAGGCAACAGTGCGCCAGCCAGGCAAACGCCATAGCTTCTACCCAGTCAGCGGGTACGCCATGCTCATCGGTGCTGCTCACTTGGCTGTTGGGCAGCAGCTGCGCAAGTCGACGCATCAGCGTGCGGTTGTGTGCACCGCCGCCGCAGACCAGCAGCATCTCAGTGTTTTTCTGGGCGCCCTTGAGTGCGTCGGTAATGCTGATGGCGGTCAATTCCAGCAGGGTAGCTTGCACGTCATCTGCTGCTAGCGCGGGCTGCTTCTGCAGATGTTGGTCCAGCCAGGCAAGGTTGAACAGCTCGCGGCCTGTGCTTTTCGGCCCTTGGGTTTGGAAGTAGGCGTCGCTCAGCAAAACCTGCAGGAGCGGCATTTGCACCGATCCGCTGGCGGCCCATTGACCATCTTGGTCGTATGTCAGGCCTTGATGGCGTTTGATCCAGGCATCAAGCAGTACATTGCCTGGCCCGCAGTCAAAGCCGTGTACGGGGCGCTCCTGCTCCAGCAGGCTGAGGTTGCTGAAACCGCCAATATTGAGAATGGCACGGGTGCTGTTTGCGTGCGCGAACAGTGCGTCGTGGAACGCTGGGACCAGAGGCGCGCCTTGGCCTCCGGCGGCAACATCCCTACGGCGGAAGTCACTGACGACGCTGATGCCGGTCAGTTCGACGAGCAAGGCAGGGTTGCCAATCTGGATGCTAAAGCCGCGCGTGGGCTCGTGGCGCACGGTTTGGCCATGACTGCCAATAGCGCGGACTTCGTCTGCTGCTATGCCATGTTGCTTCAGTAGTGCATTGATGCCTTGAGCCGCGAGCTGTACCCACTGCTGCTCGGCAATGGCTGCGCGGGCCAGTTCATCGTGGCCGGAAGCGCACAGGCTCAGTAGGGTGCCACGCAGTTCGTCTGGCATGGGCAGGTAAAGCGTGCCTATTAGGCGGGTGTCACGTTCTTGCTCGATTAGCGCAATGTCCAGTCCATCCAGGCTGGTGCCGGACATCACGCCAAGGTAGAGGGGCATGGTTCAGCGCTGATTATTCAGAGCGAGCATTGTGGACTTCTCTTTGTCCATTTGCGCCATCAGCGGTTTGCTCAGCTGCATAAACCGGGCTTTCTCGCTGTTGGCGATAGGGTCGGCCATTGGCAGCTTTTGGCTCAGCGGGTCAACGTGCACGCCATTAACTTGGAATTCATAGTGCAGGTGTGGCCCTGTGGACAGGCCTGTGGTGCCGATATAGCCAATGATCTGGCCTTGCTTGACGTTGCCACCGGTGCGTACACCCTTTGCGAAGCCCTGCATGTGCGCGTACAGCGTACGGTAGCGCTGGCCATGCTGGATGATGACTGCGTTGCCATAGCCGCCATGTCGCCCGGCCAACGAAATACGGCCGTCGCCTGCTGCTTTGATTGGGGTGCCGCGGGGAGCTGCATAATCAACGCCTTTGTGGGCGCGAATCTTATTCAGGATTGGATGGCGACGACCATTGGAAAAGCGCGAGCTGATACGGGCGAAGTCTACCGGTGTACGGATAAAGGCCTTGCGCATGCTTTCGCCATTGGCGCTGTAGTAACTGCTATTACCCTGTTTGTTGGTATAGCGCACCGCAGTATATGTCTTGCCGCGGTTGGTGAAACGTGCGGAGAGAATGTTGCCGGTTCCGACTTGCTTGCCGTTGACCACTTTCTTTTCGAAGATCAGCTCGAATTCGTCACCTTCACGAATATCCATGGCGAAGTCGATGTCGTAGCCAAATATGTTGGCCAAGTCCATGGTCAGGTTGTGCGACAGGCCGGCACGTTTGGCCGATAGAAACAGCGAGCTGTTGATCACGCCATGGCTATAGCTGGTTTGAATCTCTGGTTTAACCAGTTCACGCTTGAAGGTGAAACCTTTCTCGCTCTTTGCCAGAACAATGCTTTCCAGGTCGCTGAGCTTGCTGTGCAGGCTTTCAAGCTGGCCGTCAGCGCTCAGATTGAATTCAAGCGGCTGGCCTACCTTTAAACGAGTCAGTTGTTTGGCTTCTTTGCTGCTGTTGAGTACTTCATGCAGGGTCGTTGCGCTCAAGCCGACTTTGGCAAATACCGTGGACAGGGTATCGCCGTTTTGCACGTTAATAATGTGGTGCAGTGGGTCGGCTTCTTCTGGCGTCTCGATCTGAGTGGTTTTCAGCTCGTCGGCAGTCGAGGTCTCGGCAGCAGCGGTATTGGCGAAGGGGGACTGATTCGACTGCGATGTCGTAGGTGTCGGCTCCGCTTGTTGTTCGGCGTACTCGGAACCGTTGTCCAACTCAAGGTTGAGGTAGGTTTTCTTGGCTTCAACTTCGCGAGTGGGAAATACCAGTAGGGTTAGGCTCAGTAGTGCGGCGACGCCGCTGGCCGCCAAAATATGGCTTTTGGGGTAGAGCGGTGGCGCTTTAGTTGTAGAGGTCATAGGCGGCTTTTGACTTTAAAAATGGAAAGAAATAGATAAAAAAATGATGAATATGCAGTAACTGTATAAAATATAACCAAATCGCTTGCTAGGCAACCCCGGTTGTCGCGAGGTGATCTTAGCTTTGGTGGATGGTTGGCAGAACTTGTGATTTGTCCGCGATCTTGTATGGTTGGTTCCCTTTTGTTTTTGAGTGGTCGTGAGTCCTGTCATGAAGTCGGTTGAAGAGCAGTTGGCGCTGATCAAGCGCGGCGCAGAAGAGGTTTTGGTTGAGGCTGAGCTGGTTGAGAAGCTTAAGCGTGGTCAACCGCTGCGCATCAAGGCGGGTTTTGATCCGACCGCACCGGATCTTCACCTTGGGCACACCGTGCTTATTAATAAGCTGCGACAGTTCCAAGAGCTGGGGCACCAGGTGATCTTCTTGATCGGCGATTTCACCGGGATGATTGGTGATCCGAGTGGTAAGAGTGCGACGCGCCCACCGTTGACCCGGGAGCAGGTTTTAGAGAATGCGGAGACCTACAAGACCCAGGTGTTCAAGATTCTCGATCCGGCGAAAACCGAAGTCGCTTTCAATTCCACGTGGATGGACAAGATGGGGCCGGCCGACTTCATTCGTCTGACCTCTCAGTACACCGTCGCCCGCATGCTTGAGCGTGATGACTTCAGTAAGCGCTATTCGACCCAGCAGCCTATTGCCATTCACGAGTTCCTCTATCCGCTGGTTCAGGGTTATGACTCAGTTGCGTTGCAGGCAGATGTTGAGTTGGGCGGCACTGATCAGAAGTTTAACTTGCTGATGGGGCGTGAGCTGCAGCGCTCTTATGGGCAGGCATCCCAGTGTGTTGTCACTATGCCGCTTTTGGAAGGGCTGGATGGCGTGAAGAAGATGTCCAAGTCTCTGGGCAACTACATAGGCATTCAAGAAGCGCCGGGTGTGATGTACAGCAAGTTGGTCTCCATGCCAGACGCGTTGATGTGGCGTTACTTCGAACTGCTCAGCTTCCGCTCAATGGAGGAGATTGAACAGTTCAAGCGCGATGTCGAGCAGGGCGCTAACCCTCGGGACGTGAAGATCAAACTGGCAGAAGAAATTGTTGCGCGTTTCCATGGTGAAGAGGCCGCGCTCACGGCCCATCGCTCGGCAGGTAACCGCATGAAAGAGGGGGAGTTGCCTGAGGATCTTCCAGAGATCGAAGTGCTTTCCGCTGATGACATGCCGATTTCTGCGTTGCTGAATAAAGCAGGCTTGGTTAAGAATGCGGCGATGGCGCGTGATTTGTTGGCGTCTGGTGGTGTGCGTGTCGATGGCGAGGTTGTAGATCGCGCCTTTATATATAAGGTAGGTGCAGTGCATGTTTGTCAGGCTGGCAAGAAGTCGTTTGCGCGTATCACGCTTAAGCTCGAGTAGCACTTAAGGCTCGAGTGCTGTGGCTGCTGCTCAGCTGTTGCGCGTTAAGTTCGACAAAGCCGTTGAAGCGTCAGCTTCAACGGCTTTGTCGTTTCTGCGGGCGACGCACATTGGTCGCTGGGTCGTGAGCTTACGGCGGACATTATGGAAAGGCCTAGCAATCGCCTCGCCTTTATAGTGTTCTCTCTATGTGGGACTGCTTTTCAGATGTGTGCGTCTCCTTAAACGTCTTATAAAACAATAGGTTGGTTTATAAGAAGGGTTGCAAAGCGGCGAAAGCTGCGTAGAATGCGCCTGGCTGGCAGGGTAGTGGTTTGATTCTGTTGGTGGTTCGATCGAGATGATCGAAAGCGGTAAAAGAGGTGGTTGACAGTGGTTTGAAACGCTGTAGAATTCGCCTTCCGCTGACGAGAGGCTAGGTGTTGATCGAAGGCGCAAGTGGTTGAGATTGAAAAGAAATTTTCGAAATCACTTGACGTAAGATGAGGCTGCTGTAGAGTTCGCGCCTCGGTTGAGACGAAAGACTTAACCACCGCTCTTTAACAACTGAATCAAGCAATTCGTGTGGGTGCTTGTGAGGTAAGACTGCTAGTCGCAAGATTATCAGCATCACAAGTTACTCCGCGAGAAATCAAAGATGTAACCAACGATTGCTGAGCTAAGTTTAGGGTTTTCTCAAAACCCAAGCAGTATTGAACTGAAGAGTTTGATCATGGCTCAGATTGAACGCTGGCGGCAGGCCTAACACATGCAAGTCGAGCGGTAGAGAGAAGCTTGCTTCTCTTGAGAGCGGCGGACGGGTGAGTAATGCCTAGGAATCTGCCTAGTGGTGGGGGATAACGTTCGGAAACGGACGCTAATACCGCATACGTCCTACGGGAGAAAGCGGGGGACCTTCGGGCCTCGCGCCATTAGATGAGCCTAGGTCGGATTAGCTAGTTGGTGAGGTAATGGCTCACCAAGGCTACGATCCGTAACTGGTCTGAGAGGATGATCAGTCACACTGGAACTGAGACACGGTCCAGACTCCTACGGGAGGCAGCAGTGGGGAATATTGGACAATGGGCGAAAGCCTGATCCAGCCATGCCGCGTGTGTGAAGAAGGTCTTCGGATTGTAAAGCACTTTAAGTTGGGAGGAAGGGTAGTAACTTAATACGTTGCTACTTTGACGTTACCGACAGAATAAGCACCGGCTAACTTCGTGCCAGCAGCCGCGGTAATACGAAGGGTGCAAGCGTTAATCGGAATTACTGGGCGTAAAGCGCGCGTAGGTGGTTCAGTAAGTTGGAAGTGAAATCCCCGGGCTCAACCTGGGAACTGCTTTCAAAACTGCTGAGCTAGAGTACGGTAGAGGGTAGTGGAATTTCCTGTGTAGCGGTGAAATGCGTAGATATAGGAAGGAACACCAGTGGCGAAGGCGACTACCTGGACTGATACTGACACTGAGGTGCGAAAGCGTGGGGAGCAAACAGGATTAGATACCCTGGTAGTCCACGCCGTAAACGATGTCAACTAGCCGTTGGGAGTCTTGAACTCTTAGTGGCGCAGCTAACGCATTAAGTTGACCGCCTGGGGAGTACGGCCGCAAGGTTAAAACTCAAATGAATTGACGGGGGCCCGCACAAGCGGTGGAGCATGTGGTTTAATTCGAAGCAACGCGAAGAACCTTACCTGGCCTTGACATGCTGAGAACTTTCTAGAGATAGATTGGTGCCTTCGGGAACTCAGACACAGGTGCTGCATGGCTGTCGTCAGCTCGTGTCGTGAGATGTTGGGTTAAGTCCCGTAACGAGCGCAACCCTTGTCCTTAGTTACCAGCACGTAATGGTGGGAACTCTAAGGAGACTGCCGGTGACAAACCGGAGGAAGGTGGGGATGACGTCAAGTCATCATGGCCCTTACGGCCAGGGCTACACACGTGCTACAATGGTCGGTACAAAGGGTTGCCAAGCCGCGAGGTGGAGCTAATCCCATAAAACCGATCGTAGTCCGGATCGCAGTCTGCAACTCGACTGCGTGAAGTCGGAATCGCTAGTAATCGTGAATCAGAATGTCACGGTGAATACGTTCCCGGGCCTTGTACACACCGCCCGTCACACCATGGGAGTGGGTTGCACCAGAAGTAGCTAGTCTAACCTTCGGGAGGACGGTTACCACGGTGTGATTCATGACTGGGGTGAAGTCGTAACAAGGTAGCCGTAGGGGAACCTGCGGCTGGATCACCTCCTTAATCGAAGACTTCAGCTTCTTCATAAGTTCCCACACGAATTGCTTGATTCATTGAAAAAGACGATTGGGTCTGTAGCTCAGTTGGTTAGAGCGCACCCCTGATAAGGGTGAGGTCGGCAGTTCGAATCTGCCCAGACCCACCAATTGTTGTGGGGTTTGGCCTTGTACGAATATGGGGCCATAGCTCAGCTGGGAGAGCGCCTGCCTTGCACGCAGGAGGTCAGCGGTTCGATCCCGCTTGGCTCCACCATATACAGCATCGTAAGAGTTCAGAAATGAACGTTCCTGCTAGAGCAGATGAATGTTGATTTCTGGTCTTTGACCAGTAAGAAAATCGTTCTTTAAAAATTTGGGTATGTGATAGAAGTGACTGATTAATTACTTTCACTGGTAATTAATTTGGTCAAGGTAAAATTTGTAGTTCTCAATTGCAAATTTTCGGCGAATGTCGTCTTCACGTTAGAGACAATAACCAGATTGCTTGGGGTTATATGGTCAAGTGAAGAAGCGCATACGGTGGATGCCTTGGCAGTCAGAGGCGATGAAAGACGTTGTAGCCTGCGATAAGCTCCGGGGAGTCGGCAAACAGACTTTGATCCGGAGATCTCTGAATGGGGGAACCCAGCCAGCATAAGCTGGTTATCACACACTGAATACATAGGTGTGTGAGGCGAACCAGGGGAACTGAAACATCTAAGTACCCTGAGGAATAGAAATCAACCGAGATTCCCTTAGTAGTGGCGAGCGAACGGGGACTAGCCCTTAAGTTGATTTGAGAATAGTGGAAGGCTCTGGAAAGTGCCGCCGTAGTGGGTGATAGCCCCGTACACGAAATTCTCTTATCAATGAAATCGAGTAGGACGGAGCACGAGAAACTTTGTCTGAATATGGGGGGACCATCCTCCAAGGCTAAATACTACTGACTGACCGATAGTGAACTAGTACCGTGAGGGAAAGGCGAAAAGAACCCCGGAGAGGGGAGTGAAATAGATCCTGAAACCGTATGCGTACAAGCAGTGGGAGCCCACTTTGTTGGGTGACTGCGTACCTTTTGTATAATGGGTCAGCGACTTATATTCAGTGGCGAGCTTAACCGAATAGGGGAGGCGTAGCGAAAGCGAGTCTTAATAGGGCGACAGTCGCTGGGTATAGACCCGAAACCGGGCGATCTATCCATGGGCAGGTTGAAGGTTGGGTAACACTAACTGGAGGACCGAACCGACTACCGTTGAAAAGTTAGCGGATGACCTGTGGATCGGAGTGAAAGGCTAATCAAGCTCGGAGATAGCTGGTTCTCCTCGAAAGCTATTTAGGTAGCGCCTCGTGTATCACTGTTGGGGGTAGAGCACTGTTTCGGCTAGGGGGTCATCCCGACTTACCAAACCGATGCAAACTCCGAATACCAACAAGTGTCAGCACGGGAGACACACGGCGGGTGCTAACGTCCGTCGTGAAAAGGGAAACAACCCAGACCGTCAGCTAAGGTCCCAAAGTTATGGTTAAGTGGGAAACGATGTGGGAAGGCTTAGACAGCTAGGAAGTTGGCTTAGAAGCAGCCATCTTTTAAAGAAAGCGTAATAGCTCACTAGTCGAGTCGGCCTGCGCGGAAGATGTAACGGGGCTCAAACCATACACCGAAGCTACGGGTTCATCTTAGGATGAGCGGTAGAGGAGCGTTCTGTAAGCCTGTGAAGGTGAGTTGAGAAGCTTGCTGGAGGTATCAGAAGTGCGAATGCTGACATGAGTAACGACAATGGGAGTGAAAAACTCCCACGCCGAAAGACCAAGGTTTCCTGCGCAACGTTAATCGACGCAGGGTGAGTCGGCCCCTAAGGTGAGGCAGAAATGCGTAATCGATGGGAAACGGGTTAATATTCCCGTACTTCTAATTACTGCGATGGAGGGACGGAGAAGGCTAGGCCAGCACGGCGTTGGTTGTCCGTGTTTAAGGTGGTAGGCTGATTTCTTAGGTAAATCCGGGAAATCAAGGCCGAGAACTGATGACGAGTTGTCTTTTAGACGACGAAGTGGTTGATGCCATGCTTCCAGGAAAAGCTTCTAAGCTTCAGGTAATTAGGAACCGTACCCCAAACCGACACAGGTGGTTAGGTAGAGAATACCAAGGCGCTTGAGAGAACTCGGGTGAAGGAACTAGGCAAAATGGCACCGTAACTTCGGGAGAAGGTGCGCCGGTGAGGGTGAAGCATTTACTGCGTAAGCCCATGCCGGTCGAAGATACCAGGCCGCTGCGACTGTTTATTAAAAACACAGCACTCTGCAAACACGAAAGTGGACGTATAGGGTGTGACGCCTGCCCGGTGCCGGAAGGTTAATTGATGGGGTTAGCTAACGCGAAGCTCTTGATCGAAGCCCCGGTAAACGGCGGCCGTAACTATAACGGTCCTAAGGTAGCGAAATTCCTTGTCGGGTAAGTTCCGACCTGCACGAATGGCGTAACGATGGCGGCGCTGTCTCCACCCGAGACTCAGTGAAATTGAAATCGCTGTGAAGATGCAGTGTATCCGCGGCTAGACGGAAAGACCCCGTGAACCTTTACTATAGCTTTGCACTGGACTTTGAGTTTGCTTGTGTAGGATAGGTGGGAGGCTTTGAAGCGTGGACGCCAGTTCGCGTGGAGCCAACCTTGAAATACCACCCTGGCAACCTTGAGGTTCTAACTCTGGTCCGTTATCCGGATCGAGGACAGTGTATGGTGGGTAGTTTGACTGGGGCGGTCTCCTCCTAAAGAGTAACGGAGGAGTACGAAGGTGCGCTCAGACCGGTCGGAAATCGGTCGTAGAGTATAAAGGCAAAAGCGCGCTTGACTGCGAGACAGACACGTCGAGCAGGTACGAAAGTAGGTCTTAGTGATCCGGTGGTTCTGTATGGAAGGGCCATCGCTCAACGGATAAAAGGTACTCCGGGGATAACAGGCTGATACCGCCCAAGAGTTCATATCGACGGCGGTGTTTGGCACCTCGATGTCGGCTCATCACATCCTGGGGCTGAAGCCGGTCCCAAGGGTATGGCTGTTCGCCATTTAAAGTGGTACGCGAGCTGGGTTTAGAACGTCGTGAGACAGTTCGGTCCCTATCTGCCGTGGACGTTTGAGATTTGAAAGGGGCTGCTCCTAGTACGAGAGGACCGGAGTGGACGAACCTCTGGTGTTCCGGTTGTCACGCCAGTGGCATTGCCGGGTAGCTATGTTCGGAAAAGATAACCGCTGAAAGCATCTAAGCGGGAAACTTGCCTTGAGATGAGATCTCACTGGAACCTTGAGTTCCCTAAAGGGCCGTCGAAGACTACGACGTTGATAGGTTGGGTGTGTAAGCGCTGTGAGGCGTTGAGCTAACCAATACTAATTGCCCGTGAGGCTTGACCATATAACACCCAAACAATTTGATGTTTGTGTGTCTCTATGAAGACTGCAACAGCCGAAAATTTGCACAACTACAAACCACATCACATACCCAATTCGAGGTAGCGAGCCGCGCAAGCAGCACGACATCTCAGCTGAATCGCTTGACGACCATAGAGCATTGGAACCACCTGATCCCATCCCGAACTCAGTAGTGAAACGATGCATCGCCGATGGTAGTGTGGGGTCTCCCCATGTGAGAGTAGGTCATCGTCAAGCACCTACACCAAAACCCCCGATCAGGAAACTGGTCGGGGGTTTTACTTTGGGCACAGAATTTTTTAAAAGCCTAGCGCTATCTTTGTCACGAAGTGCGCTCCTGCAGAGCGCACCTAAACTCAGTTTATTGCGTCGCTTAGGGCTTTTGCCGGTACGTATTTGACGATTTTCTTGGCAGAAATTTGTAGCGCTTCACCGGTTTTCGGGTTGCGGCCGGTACGCGCAGGGCGCTCGCTCACTTTGAGTTTGCCGATGCCAGGTAGAGTTATCTCGTCACCATTTTCCAGTGCGTCGGATACGATCTCGCTCAGCTGTTCAAGTGCTGCGCGTACTGTGCTTTTCGGTGTGTCGATGGCTTCCGCAATGTCGCTGATCAATTGGTCTTTGGTTATTGCCATGGTTAAGTTCCTTTTGGGTTGATGCGGATTGAGTGCGGGTCAGGGTATCTGCCCTCAGTGAAAATTTGCGTGCGTAAAAGTCATTAGCAATGAGTCTGGAGCGCGGTCTATGCTGATGTTACTTAGTCATTGCCTTGGAGAGCCAGCATGCTGCGTGTCTTTGCTGATTTAGGTTTTCGCTGGAAGATCGCGCTTCCCATTTTGTTGCTGGCGGTTTTGCTTGTTTCTATGGGGGTTCTCGGGATGCGAGGGATTACCCAGGTCGCGGATTCAAGCACGAAGCTGACTAATCGTTTCTTGCCAGGCATTAGCTTGCTGTTGAATGCGGATCGCGATCTCTATCAGGCGTTTGTTGCAGAACGCAGCTTACTTGATGAAGGGGTGGGGGCAAATGCTGATGCGCTGACAGCAACTCATGCGGAGAACTTGCAGCAGGCTTATGACCGCGTACATAAATTCGCAGGTATGCAGCCTGGCAGTGAAGCGATGCTATTAGTTACGCAGTTCGATGCAGGCTTCGAGCGCTGGAAGGCAACCTCGCAAAAGGTCTTACAGTTAGCTATCAGTGACCCTCAGGCGGCAAGTGTGTTGAGTTTCGGTAGTAGCGAAGAGCAGTTTGAGGCAATGCGCACCGCGATTGACAAACTGGGCGAGATGGATGATCTGGCAGCTAATGCCGAAGGGCTTGCAGCCATAGCGCTGGGCGAAACTCTGAGCTGGCAGCAGGGTGTGATTATTGCCATCGGCTTAGTCGTTTGCCTCGTATTGGTCGTTGGTTTTCCAATCCTTGTTACCGGGCCGCTACATAATTTGCTTAACCGTATTGAGCAGGTTGCTGACGGTGATGGTGATCTGCGGGTGCGCTTGGATGTATTGTCTAATGATGAATTGGGTATGCTCAGTCATGCATTCAATCGCTTTCTGGATAAATTGCAGCCGTTGATAAAAGAGGTTGGTCGAGTTACGGGTGAGGTCGAAAGCTCTGCGCAAAATCTGGCAGGAATGGCAGCAGCCAATGATAGGTTGATCAGCAGTGAGCACGCAGCAGTAGACCAGGTGAGTACTGCGGCAACGCAGATGAGCTCTGCTGTGCATGAAGTGGCACGTAATGCGCAAAATGCAGCTGACGCGGCTCGTGGTGCAGAAGCTCAATCACGAGAGGGCGCGCGAGTTGTTGGAGCAACGATCAACTCTATTCGTCAGTTGGCGCAAGAAGTCGAAAGTGCTTCGGTAACTATTCAAACCCTTGAGCAGGAAGCCACCAATATTGGTGCGGTACTAGCTGTTATCAGGGGCATTGCTGAGCAAACCAACTTGTTAGCATTAAATGCGGCGATTGAGGCGGCACGCGCCGGAGAGCAGGGGCGCGGTTTCGCGGTTGTGGCGGATGAGGTGCGTGCACTGGCAGCACGTACGCAGGAATCGACTAAGGATATCCAAGTGATGATCGAGCGCCTGCAAGTTGGTGTGCAGAATGCCGTTAAGGCGACTCATTCAGGAAGTACTAGGGCGCAACAAAGTGTTGAGCAAGCGGCTGGCGTGGATCAGGCACTCACTGACACTAGCGATTCGGTACAGCGTATCAACGACATGACGGCGCAGATCGCAACAGCTTGTGAGGAGCAGAGCAGTGTGACCGAGGAGATTGCACGTAATATCAGTGGTATTCGCGATCTGTCTGATGAAGCAGCAAAAACCTCTGAGCAGAGCGCTAAGGCCAGTCAGCGGCTATCTGAGTTGTCACATGGACTGACTAAGTTGGTTGGTAGGTTTCGTGTCTAGTGCGCGATTAATTAGGCTAAGTGTTTGAAACGGTTGTAACTTCAAGTCAAGCCGGTACAATACCTCGGCTCGCTTCTGGTGAGCTGCGTTATGGTGGTCCTGCCGGTCCCCTCGCAACGATTAACCGTGAACCCGGTCAGGCCTGGAAGGGAGCAGCCGCAGCGGTGACATTGTGTGCCGAGGTGTGGCTGGCAGGGCTGCCTCCAATATCCCTATGGTTACGGCTCATCTACTGAGTAAGTACCAGTCTCGATTCTCTCTATCATCAAATACCCTGTCTGCTAGTCATGATCTCTGCTGAGCGTGAATTAGCGTCCTTGTCTTTTATTGCGCTTAGCTGGCGGTCAGTGCACTGGCCAAGCTGCTCATAGCTGTCGATTAAAAAATACTTCTCGCTATGATCGTAAGGGCAATTATATGACGGGCCCGGCAGTGAGCTGGGCCTCGCGTCTCCTCAGTTTGTCTGGTAACTGAGGACGCTGTCCTGCTCCTTAAGTGCTTTGCGCATGTCGGCGGGGATGTTGCCAGAACGCATTGCAAGCTCTAGGCGGATGTCTTCAAGGCTTTGTGCGAATGCCTGTGAGTCAGCACGTTGAGCGGCGCTGAGTACACGGCTATACGCAGTGGCGTCGCTGGCATCGAGTAATGATAGGACGATTCCGCCATCTGGTCGGGGCGGGCTGAATGTTGCGCGCAGTGGGGAAAACAGCTGTTCGACGAGTTGGCGATTAATGCTATCCATGACGATGTTCCATCCTGAGGGTGATAGATTCAGACCTCAAGATGGCTCGATGGTTCGCTACCTTCGGTAATCAGGCCGCCAGTGATTGTCGGGCACGCTCAATGACTTGCTGTAGGTGCGCGGCACCGTACTGGCCGGGATATAGGCGCTGACTGTGCTTGGCGATGCCAGCATCGTTGACGATGGTGAAGCTAAAGCTGCCTTTGCGGGCGGCAAGGATGCGGCAATCAAGCGGTGCAAATGCACTGGATAGGGTGCGAATGGCATCCTGAATTTGGTGTTGAGTATTCATTTTTTGGTATTTCCTAAAACAGCAGGCGCGTCATTGCGCTTAATAGAGCTCCAGGCGGTCGACTTAAATTGTCTATTGCATGTGCAAATTGGAGCTGGACTGCGCGCACAAGTTCCCATTTAGGTTGCTTTGTGCGGGTCGGTACTTCGGAGGCGGGCTTGAGTCAGCGCTTGCGCGGGACGGCCAGATCAGTCAGCAGGTTGGGTCGAGAGGCTAGAGCTGTGCGGCATTACCCTTGGGTTATGCGCTCTTGCTTGGGAACCATCGAGGTGGCCAAAAGGCCTAATTGACTTACAGCGTGGTACGAACAGGGCAGAGAATACTCGCTTGGTTAATTATTAGCCAGCTCATTTGTCAGTAATCTGCTGGGCGGTCATTCGTGGGCTGCGCATCAGATGCAATTTAGCCCCTGCTCCGTTAGGATTAGCGTCACTTTTGCTTTCCTCTCGTGACGGGTTTCGATGAGTTATCAGGTTCTTGCACGTAAGTGGCGTCCGCGCTCGTTCAGCGAAATGGTTGGCCAGACTCATGTGCTTCGGGCGCTTATCAATGCGCTCGATAGTCAACGTCTGCACCACGCCTATTTGTTCACGGGTACGCGTGGCGTAGGTAAGACAACGATTGCGCGGATTATTGCCAAGTGCCTGAATTGTGAAACTGGCATCAGCTCGACACCCTGCGGTGTTTGTTCGATCTGTAAAGAGATTGATGAAGGTCGCTTTATTGACCTGATTGAGGTCGATGCGGCCAGCCGGACCAAGGTGGAAGACACCCGCGAGTTGCTCGATAACGTGCAGTATTCGCCCAGCCGTGGACGTTTCAAGGTCTACCTGATCGACGAAGTGCACATGCTCTCCACCAGCTCCTTCAACGCCCTGTTAAAAACACTGGAAGAGCCGCCTCCTCACGTCAAATTCCTTTTGGCGACAACTGACCCACAGAAACTGCCGGTGACAGTGCTGTCGCGTTGTTTGCAGTTCTCGCTGAAGAACATGCCGCCAGAGCGAGTGGTTGATCACCTTAGTCATGTTTTGGCCGCCGAACAGATTCCATTTGAAAATGATGCGCTGTGGCTACTCGGCCGAGCAGCAGACGGCTCCATGCGTGACGCCATGAGCTTGACCGATCAGGCGATCGCTTTTGGTGAGGGCAAAGTTTTAGCGGCTGATGTGCGTGCCATGTTGGGGACTCTCGACCATGGTCAGGTTTATGGCGTGTTGCATGCTTTGCTTGAGGGAGATGCCCGCGGCCTTATTGAAGCGGTGCGGCACTTGGCGGAGCAAGGGCCGGACTGGAGCGGTGTGTTATCCGAAATACTCAATGTGCTACACCGTGTGGCTATTGCACAGGCGCTGCCCGAGGCCGTGGATAATGGTCAGGGCGACCGTGAGCGGGTCCTTGAGCTGGCGAGCGTCCTGCCCAGTGAGGACGTGCAGTTCTATTATCAAATGGGGTTGATTGGACGACGCGATTTACCATTGTCGCCAGATCCGCGTAGCGGCTTCGAGATGGTGTTGTTGCGTATGCTGGCCTTCCGCCCAGCGGATACTCATGATGCGCCCGGGGTGGTGCTAAAGCCGCTAGGGATTAGCCAGGCCACTGCTGATCCCGCGAACAACCCAGTGGCCGGTACTGCTCACGCAGCTCCGGTTAGCACTCCTGTTGCAATTGTCGCTGAATCTCAGCCGGCGCCAGTTGTTGAGGCGCCACCCGCTGCTGTTGTTGAGCAGCACGTTGTGTTGGCGCCTGAAGTTGTCAAAGAGCCTGCCATGCAGTCTGCGTCTGTCGACATTGCCCCTAAAAAGGTTGTTGACTTGCCCTGGGAAGAGCCGGCCCAGACGCCGGTTTCTAATGTGCATGAACCTATCGTGCCTATTACTGGCGATGTAATTGTTGAAGCGCCACAGCCCGCAATACCCGATCCGCTCCCCGTGGCATCGTTGGTTGATGACGACGATGAGCCGCCGTTGGGCGACTACGACTATGTCGAGATGGATGCCGAGTCGTTTGATTATGATTTTGACGCCGTAGAGCGCAGTGAGTCTGCCGTGCCAGAGGTGTTACCCGCCGCCCAGCCGGCAACAGGGCTTGCTGCTGAGTGGCTGGAGTTATTCCCTAAGCTTGGGTTGTCTGGGATGACTGGCAGTATCGGGGCCAACTGCACGTTGATTTCTGTTGAGGGCAATAACTGGTTGTTGCACCTCGATCCTGCGCAGTCTGCGCTGTTCAACTCAACTCAGCAGCGGCGTCTTAATGATGCGCTTAATCAGTTTCACGGGCGCGAACTCAGCGTATTGATTGAGTTGCAGAAGCCTGAGCAGGAAACCCCTGCGCAGGCTGCGGCGCGTAAACGTGCTAATCGACAGCGTGATGCAGAGGCGTCGATCGAGAAGGATCCTTTTGTCCAGCAGATGATTCAGCAATTCGGTGCGGTGATTCGCGCAGACAGCATTGAACCCCTAGATACTCCTGTTAACCCCTAATTACCGAGGATTACCCCATGATGAAAGGTGGCATGGCCGGCCTGATGAAGCAGGCTCAGCAGATGCAGGAAAAAATGCAGAAGATGCAGGAAGAGCTGGCGAACGCCGAAGTCACCGGTCAATCCGGTGCTGGCTTGGTCAGTGTTGTCATGACTGGGCGTCACGATATCAAGCGTGTCAGCCTGGATGACAGTCTGATGCAAGAAGACAAGGAAATCCTTGAGGACCTGATTGCTGCTGCGGTGAACGATGCCGTGCGCAAGGTTGAGCAGAATAGTCAGGATAAGATGTCCGGTGTGACGGCGGGTATGCAGATGCCTCCAGGCTTTAAGATGCCGTTCTAAAAAGCTATCCCGCCTAGCGCAGACGATTGCGCTGCAGCGGGTGTAGGCGCCCTCAGTCTGCCCCCGCTTAATGGCTAGCTCTGCAAGGTACTAACGGCCTGTAGGATGGCTGAATAGCAAGTGCTTCAATCTTTGTTGTCGTTGAGTATTTCCCATGAGCTTTAGCCCGCTGATCCGTCACCTGATTGACTCTCTACGCATCCTTCCCGGCGTTGGGCAAAAAACCGCTCAACGTATGGCGTTACAGATGCTTGAGCATGATCGGGCAGGAGCGCTGCGTCTGGCTCAAGCGCTGACTCAAGCGATGAATGGGGTCGGGTACTGCAAGCAATGCCGCAGCCTGAGCGAGGAGGATGAGTGCCAGATTTGTCTTGATCCGCGTCGAGATGACAGTCTGCTGTGCGTCGTTGAGGGGCCAATGGATGTTTATGCCGTCGAGCACACAGGGTTTCGCGGCCGCTACTTTGTGCTCAAGGGTCACTTGTCGCCACTCGATGGTCTGGGGCCAGAGGCGATAGGCATTCCAGAGCTGCTAGCGCGCATCGCAGCAGGAAGTTTCGATGAGGTGATTCTGGCAACCAACCCAACGGTCGAGGGTGAGGCTACAGCGCATTACATCGCTCAGCTGTTAGCGGGCAAAGGTCTAGTTGCTTCGCGCATTGCCCACGGTATGCCTTTGGGCGGTGAGCTAGAATTGGTCGATGGCGGTACCTTGGCGCATTCGATTGCTGGGCGGCGGCCTATCTTGCTTTAGCCCGCGATTGCCTAACGACTCGATTTGCGTTGGCGGCTTTTTAAGCATTCCCTTGTAAACCAAGCAAGCGCTTGGTAATTTCGCTAAAACCTTAGCGGAGTTACCTCATGTCTGCCTTACAAGAATATTTTGATGACTCACACCAGTTGGTACGCGATTCAGTTCGGCGCTTTGTCGAGCGCGAAATTCTGCCGCATATCAATGAGTGGGAAGAAGCTGAGGAATTTCCTCGCGAGCTTTATCTGAAGGCGGGTGCGGCTGGGATTCTCGGCATCGGTTACCCAGAAGGGTTTGGAGGCAGTCATGAGGGTGATGTGTTCGCCAAGGTTGCTGCTAGCGAGGAGTTGATGCGCTCGGGCTCTGGCGGTCTCGTGGCCGGGCTTGGGTCGCTGGATATAGGTCTGCCTCCCGTGGTGAAGTGGGCCAAGCCGGAGCTACGCGAGTGCATCGTGCCGCAGGTGTTGGCAGGTGAGAAGATCATGGCACTGGCGGTGACCGAACCGTCCGGCGGCTCGGATGTGGCCAATCTGAAAACCCGTGCAGTGCGCGATGGCGACTACTACCGTGTGAGTGGCAGCAAAACCTTTATCACCAGTGGCGTACGCGCCGATTACTACACAGTTGCTGTGCGTACCGGTGGTGATGGCTTTGGTGGTGTCAGCCTGTTGCTGGTGGAGAAGGGCACACCTGGTTTCACTGTGGGCCGCAAGCTGAAGAAGATGGGCTGGTGGGCGTCGGATACGGCGGAGCTGTTCTTCGATGACTGTCGAGTGCCTGTAGGCAATCTGATCGGCGCTGAGAATATGGGCTTTGCCTGCATCATGGCAAATTTCCAGAGTGAGCGCTTGTCGCTGTCGATCATGGCCAATATGACGGCGCAGTTGGCGCTTGAGGAAGCACTGAAATGGGCCAAAGAGCGCGAAGCGTTTGGCAAGCCTATCGGCAAGTTCCAGGTGCTCAAGCATCGTCTGGCGGAGATGTCGACTCAGCTTGAAGTGTCGCGCGACTTTACCTATCGGCAAGCGGCGAAGATGGCAGCTGGTAAAAGTGTGATTAAGGAAATATCCATGGCTAAGAACTTCGCCACTGATATTGCCGATCGACTGACCTACGACGCCGTGCAGATAATGGGCGGCATGGGCTATATGCGTGAAAGCCTGGTGGAGCGGCTGTACCGCGATAACCGCATTCTGTCGATTGGTGGCGGCTCGCGTGAAATCATGAACGAGATCATCAGCAAGCAGATGGGCTTATAGGTTCGCTCGGGGTTTTACAAACAGTAGATAAAACAAACCCCGCGAGCGCGGGGTTTGTTTTAAAGCAGGACAGAGGCTTAAGCCACCTGTACCTCTTCAGCTTGCATACCTTTCTGACCGCGAGCGGCCACGTAGGTAACAGTCTGGCCTTCTTTCAAGCTTTTGAAGCCATCGCTCTGGATAGCTTTGAAGTGAACGAAGAGATCGTCGCCGCCGTTAGTTGGGGTGATGAAGCCGAAGCCTTTTTCATCGTTGAACCATTTAACGGTGCCAGTTTCGCGATTTGCCATGGTGTGTCTCTTAAATCGATACGAATTGCGGTGCCAGAGTGCTCATAGCACCTATGCGGTTTTGCTGATAACTACAAGAAGTCAGCTCAGCCATAATAGGCCGTTTTTACGGGAAGTGTTGGGTTTAACATCAATTATTCATATTTTTATCAGCCCGAAAGCCCTTAGAGCCCTATTTTACTGGGCTGTAGGTGCTGAGGTATTTGATAAATGGTACGTCTCAGGGCCATGGCCACAGCTGAATTCCACCGTTAGGTCCCTAAAAATGCATTGAATGGCGTTGTCCATCAAGGCTTCTTGCGCTGCTGGTTGCTTCGTCGAACGGTCAGTTTCGCTTTGCGGAGTACTCAGAAAAACTCCAACACACCATCAGTGCAAGGACATTAATCACTCGAGCGTTCTGCCAGCTGCAGCTGAGTGTGTTTGGTGTGTTGGCTGAGACTGGCTTGCTATGGACCTCATGTTGCGACGACTAGCCGGTTCCGCTTGCCGGTGCACCGCCATGGCTGATGTTGATCAATGTTGCTTAAGCGCTGCGCCCGTATGCTATTAAGTTACTTCGCCCGGCCCGCTGATATGTTTGCTGGCTTGGCGCTTGTTTCTGCTGATAAGGATTACTGATGATTGAAGCTGCCTGGATTGCTTTTGCCTTTGGCATGGGCTTGGCTGCACGAGCTGTGGGGCTGCCGCCATTGGTGGGCTATCTGGGAGCAGGTTTTGCTTTGGCCGCGGTAGGTGAGTACATCGGTGTTGGTCCACATGACAGTGAGGCGCTGCAGCACATAGCTCATTTGGGTGTGCTGCTGCTGTTGTTTACCGTGGGCCTAAAGTTGAAACCGAGCAATCTGCTGCGGCGTGAGGTGATTGGCGGAGGGCTTCTGCACTTCGCTATTTCCAGTGTGCTGTTTCTCCCCGCAATTAGGCTGCTGCTCGATTTACCTTGGTTGCAGTGCTTATTACTGGCGAGCGCTCTGTCATTTTCCAGCACGGTGTTGGCGGCCAAAGTACTCGAAAGCAAGCGCGAGCTTCGGGCGTTTCACGGTCGTGTAGCGATTGGCGTTCTGGTGCTTCAGGACATGATTGCTTTGCTGGTCATGAGCCTGGCTGCTGGGGATTTGCCTTCACCATGGGCGTTAATGGTTTTTGCCTTGCCGTTTCTGCGTCCTCTGTTATTTCGCTTGCTTGACGCCAGTGGCCACGAGGAGCTGCTGTTGTTGCTCGGTTTGCTTTTGGCGTTGGCGGCCGGCGGCTTCGGTTTTGAGCAATTGGGGCTGAGCTCGGAGCTAGGCGCTCTGGCATTTGGCGCGTTGTTGGCCAAGCATAAGCGGGCTACCGAGCTGTCCAACTCACTGTGGGGTATCAAAGAAGTCTTCTTGGTCGGCTTCTTTTTACAGATCGGGATTGGCGGTCTCCCTGATGCGGATGCGCTGAAGTTTGCGCTGGTGATGACGTTGCTATTGCCGCTCAAGGGCGTGCTGTTCTTTTTTCTGTTTCTGCTCTTTCGCTTGCGCGCGCGTAGCGCTTTCCTCGCGGGTGTCAGCCTTACCAACTACAGCGAATTCGGCCTGATTATGGCCAGTGTCGTGCTGCCGCAATGGCTGATTCCGTTGGCCATTACGGTGGCGTTGTCGTTTGTTGTGTCCGCTCCACTCAATCGTATCGTTCATCTGCTCTACGAGCGTTGGTCTTGGTGCTTAATCCCCCTAGAGCGCAATATCCGCCACCCCGATGAGCAACCGCTATCGCTGGGCGATGCACAAACATTGGTAATGGGCATGGGGCGCACTGGCCGGGCGGCTTACGATTATCTGAAGGAGCAAGGCTATCGTGTGGTTGGTCTTGATTCCGACCCTACTGTGATTGAACAGAGTAAGGCGGCTGGGCGTCACGTGCTGTTTGCCGATGGTGAAGATCCGGTGTTTTGGCAGCACCTGGATATGCCCAAGGTTGATGCCGTAATCCTCACGCTTAACGATGAAGAGACCAAGGTGATTGCAACGCAGAAGCTGCGCGAGCGCGGTTTTAGTGGTTTGCTGGTGTCCCACGCAATGTACGAAGACATTGCCAAGCGCATTCAGGAAGCGGGCGCTGATCGTACCTACCTGACCATGAGTGAAGCCGGCTCTGGCTTGGCTGAACATGTGATCAGAACATTGGAGAGCCGTACCGAGGCGTCCTGAGGCTCTCGGAGAATTGGAAACCAAAACGCCCGCAATAAAGCGGGCGTTTCGTTGATTGCTGGGTATTACTGGTCGGTGAGGGCGAAGCGGGTAAGGGCGAAAGTGGCGATACCGCTGTCCTGCAGTTTCTGCGAGCCGCCTAGCTCGGGTAGATCGATGATCGCGGCGGCTTCAATGATGCTGGCGCCCATGCGTCGTACCAATTGTGCAGCCGCGAGCAAGGTGCCACCAGTTGCGATCAGGTCATCAAAAATCAGCACTTTGTCGCCTTCGCAGAGGCTGTCGGCATGCACTTCGAGCTTGGCTTCGCCGTATTCGGTTTGATAACTCTCACTGAGCACATCAGCCGGAAGTTTGCCTTGCTTGCGAAACAGCACCAGCGGCTTGTTCAGCTCATAGGCGATGATTGAACCGATCAGAAAACCACGCGCATCCATGGCGCCGATGTGGCTGAAATCGGCTTCGACGTAACGCTGGATAAAACTGTCGGCGACCATGCGCAGTGCACGTGGCGACTGGAACAGCGGGGTGATGTCGCGAAAGATCACCCCCGGCTTGGGGAAGTCCACCACCGGGCGGATCAGGGTTTTGATGCTGAATTCGTCGAAGATCATCTGTTGGGTCCTGCGCTGTGCGGTTCTATCAGCTGTCGAGATTACCGCCAGCCAGGGCGCACAGCTCGATCGGGTCGAGGATCTGCACTTCTTTGCCTTCGGCTTCGAGCAGCTTGTTCTGTTGGAAACGGGTGAATACCCGCGATACGGTCTCTACTGCAAGGCCTAGATAGTTGCCAATTTCGTTGCGCGACATGGCCAGGCGGAACTGATTGGCCGAGAAGCCGCGTGCGCGGAAGCGGGCCGAGAGGTTAACCAAGAATGTGGCGATGCGCTCATCTGCGGTCTTCTTCGACAGCAGCAACATCATCTGTTGATCGTCGCGGATCTCCCGGCTCATAACGCGCATCAGTTGGCGGCGCAGTTGCGGCAACTGCACTGACAATTCGTCGAGCCGCTCGAAGGGGATTTCACACACCGAGGTGGTTTCCAGGGCTACGGCCGACACTGGATAGGTCTCGTTGTCCATGCCCGACAGCCCAATCAGTTCACTGGGTAGGTGGAAGCCGGTGATTTGTTCATCACCGCCATCGCTCAGGCTGAAGGTTTTTAGCGCGCCGGCACGCACGGCAAAAACAGAATTGAAGGCATCGCCCTGGCGGAACAGAAACTCACCTTTTTTCAGTGGGCGGCCGCGTTTGACGATGTCGTCGAGGGCGTCCATATCTTCCAGATTCAGCGATAGCGGCAGGCACAAACTCGCCAGGCTGCAGTCCTTGCAATGGGCTTGATGGGGTGCGTGCAGCTTGATGTTTTCGGACATCTCGAATGATCCTGGATAAACACACAATAAGCGCAAGGTTACAGCAGGGCGCAGGGTTGGGCCACTAGGATGCGGTTCTTGAGTGCGTGATCAAGTTTGATGGCGCTCGGGAGATAGGTCGGATGACCTTAAAAGATATGCAATGAGCCTCTCCATTTGTCTGGAGTTGGCCGATGCGGGAAGCGGCATGAATACTGTGCTGGAGCGTAAGCGTGCTGAAGCCGAAGGCTGCGTTCAGGGCGACGCGAATGCGCAGTAGACGCTCGTGACATGGCCTACTGCAAGGGAGGCCTTAAGCAGCGCCGTAGCGACGCTGATCAAGGCTATGCAGGCTCCGAGTGAGCTGCAGGTGCAGGAGCGGCCACCCTTGTCATGACATAGGCACGCGCAACGGTGTCTTAGATCACCCGTGAGAAACGCTGCCTGCTGAGTTCATTGAGGTAGCGATCAAACAGCATGCACAGCGAGCGCACCAGTAGGCGGCCTGCTGGCAGGACCTCGATGCCCTGGGCATTCAATTCGATCAAACCATCACTGGCCATTTGCTGCAGTTGCGGCCAGATATCGGCAAAGTAGCGGCGAAACTCGATGGAATAGGCCTGCTCAATGTCGATAAAGCGCAGTTGGAAATGACAGATCAGCTGCTGGATCACCGCACGCCGCAGGCGGTCGTCGTCATCACAGTGCAGGCCGCGCACGGTGGCCAGTTCACTGTGTTCGAGGCTGTCTTGGTATTTACTTAGATCGCTGATGTTCTGGCAGTACAGGTCGCCAATCTGACTGATGGATGACACGCCTAGGCCGATCAGGTCGCAATGGCCGTGGGTGGTATAGCCCTGGAAGTTGCGCTGCAGGCTGCCGTCTTCCTGGGCGCTGGCCAGCTCGTCATCGGGTAAGGCGAAGTGATCCATGCCGATATAGCGGTAACCGGCGGCGCTCAGTTGCTCGATGCTGGCGTGCAGCATGGCCAGCTTGTCGCCTGGGCTGGGCAGGTCGCTGGTGTTGATGCGCCGCTGCGGCATAAAGCGCTCCGGCAAATGGGCGTAGTTGAAGAGTGATAGGCGATCGGGTTGCAGGGCTATTATTTCGTCGACCGTGCGGGCGAAGCGTTCAGGCGTTTGCAGCGGTAGGCCGTAGATCAGGTCGATGTTTACCGAGCGGAACTGCAGGGTGCGCGCGGCTTCGATGATGGCGCGGGTTTCTTCCAGGGTTTGCAGGCGGTTCACCGCTCGTTGCACGGCCGGATCGAGGTCTTGCACGCCCAAGCTGACACGGTTGAAACCGAGCTCACGGAGTAGGCCCATGGTTGACCAGTCGGCTTCGCGTGGGTCGATCTCAATGCTGTAATCGCCTGAGTCGTCATCCAGCAGGTTGAAGTGTTGGCGCAGGTGGCCCATCAGGTGACGCAATTCATCATGGCTGAGAAAGGTCGGCGTACCACCGCCGAAGTGCAGCTGTTCGACCTTCTGCTGCGGGTCTAAATGATGGCTAATAATCTCGATTTCGCGTTCGAGTTTTTCCAGGTAAGGCTGAGCGCGCCCGCGATCTTTGGTGATGACCTTGTTGCAGGCGCAGTAGTAGCAGATGTGCGCGCAGAACGGGATGTGCACATACAGTGACAGCGGACGCATGGCTTTGCGGCTATCACGCAGGGCGTGCAGCAGGTCGAACTGGCTAACGCGCTCATGGAACTGCACGGCGGTCGGGTAAGAGGTATAGCGCGGGCCGGCCTGGTCATAACGGCGGATCAGGTTGCTGTCCCACTGGATGGCGTTGAGCATGCGGGGGTTCCCGGTTTGGCTTTCAATGCCGGGGAGTCTAAGTGCGCCACGCTGGGGGTGTTTTGACCTGTATCAAGCGGCTGCGTGCTGTCGCCGATTGCCGATCAGTGGCCCATTAGCCAGTGCTGGTGCGGGCCGGGCAGGGTCCACAGACCGAAGAGGATGACCAAAATACCACCGGCCATGCGGATGCCTCGTTTACGCAGCAGGGCGGTCAGGCGTTCGGCGGCTAGGCCGGTGGCCAGAAGAACGGGCATGGTGCCCAAGCCGAAGGCCAGCATCAGCGCGGCGCTGTCGAACGCGTTGCCCTGGCTGGCGGCCCACAGCAGGGTGCTGTAGACCAGGCCGCAGGGCAGCCAGCCCCACAAACTGCCGAGCACCAGAGCACGCGGCAGGCTGGTGACGGGCATAAAGCGTCGGGTCAGGGGTTGGATATAGCGCCACAGGCCGCGACCAAGGGCTTCGATACGCGTCAGGCCGCTCCACCAGCCAGCCAGGTATAGGCCCATGGCAATCAGCAGCAGTGCCGCTATTACGCGCAACCCGGTTACCAGTGGGCTGGCGGCGACTGCCCAGCCAGCCAGCCCGAGCAGAAGCCCTGCCAGGGTGTAACTGAGAATCCGCCCCAGGTTGTAGGCCAGTAACAGCTGAAAGCGTTGCGCGCGCTGCTCGGGCGGGATCGCTAGGGTCAGCGCGCCCATGAGTCCGCCGCACATGCCCAGGCAATGGCCGCCGCCAAGCAGGCCGAGGATCATGGCTGAGATCAGCAGCGGCAGCAGATCAAGCACGCGGCGGCTCCTGTGAGTCGTGCTGCGTGTCTTGTTGCTGCGCCTGGGTAACGGCGGCTTTGTGTTTTGGGTCTTCGTCGTCGAACAGAATGCTGTGGGCCGGGCCGTCCAGGTCGTCGTACTGCCCACTGTCGACCGCCCAGAAGAACAGCCAGATGGCGAATGCCACCAGCGCAATGGCGACTGGGATCAAGATATAGAGGGCGGGCATAAGATCTCCAGGTGCGGCTTGGGTGAGGCGTGAACCCCCTTACGGGCGTGTTAGCCGTAAGGCGTTGAGTACCACCAGCAGTGAGCTGACCGACATGCCCAGCGCGGCCCAGATCGGGGTAATCCAGCCGATGGCGGCGAAGGGCAGTACCAGGCCATTGTACAGGCTGGCCCAGGCGAGGTTCTCGATGATCACCCGGCGGGTTCGTTGCGCCATGTGTAGCGCCTGTACCAGGCTGCTAAGGCGATTGGAGAGCAGCACGGCATCGGCGCTGGTTTTTGCCAAGTCGGTGGCGCTGCCCATGGCCACGCTGATGTCGGCGGCGGCCAGGACCGGCACATCATTGACTCCGTCACCCAGCATCAGTACGCGGCGGCCCTGGCTGTGTAGCTGCTTCAGTACGTCCAGCTTGGCATCCGGGGTGAGGCCGCCATGTGCATCGTCGATGCCGAGTTGTCGCGCTACTTCAGCGACCATCGGGGAGCTGTCGCCGGACAGCAGCATGATCTGCCAGCGTTTGGCTTTGGCCATGGCGATCAGTTGTGGCGCGTCATCGCGTAAGCGGTCATCCAGTACGAACCAGGCCAGCGGCCCTTGTTCGTCACCCAGCAGCAGCCACTGGCCATGTTCGCCGGTAATGGTTGGGACGGGCTGAGCGCTCAGTGCGCAGACGAAGTCTGCCTGGCCGATGCGGAGCAAGCGTCCCCCGGCGCGCCCTTGCAGGCCGAGGCCTGGATGGCTGTCGACTTGTTCGGCCGCCTCAGGCGCTTGGCCAAAGGCGCGGGCAATCGGGTGCTCAGAGCGGTTTTCCAGGGCGGCGGCCAGGGCCAGGCAGCTATCCGCATCCAGCTCGCGCAGCAGGTGGATGGCGCTGAGTGTCAGGCGGCCTTCGGTCAAGGTGCCGGTCTTGTCCAGCACCAGGGTGTCGATCTGATTCAGGCCTTCGAGTACGTGGCCACGGGTCAGCAGCATGCCGAGCTTGTGCAGCGAGCCCGTGGCGGCGGTCAATGCGGTCGGCGTGGCCAATGCCAGTGCGCAGGGACAGGTGGCGACCAGCAGGGCCAGCACAATCCAGAAGGCACGCGATGGGTCGAGTTGCCACCAGACCAGGCCGACGATAGCCGCGACGACTAGAACAATCAGCAGGAACCACTGCGCCACTTGGTCGGCGAGTACTGCCAGACGCGGTTTGTCGCTCTGCGCGCGCTCCAGCAGGCGGACGATTGCCGACAGCCGCGTAGCGTCACCGAGGGCCTGCACTTCAACCTGCAACGGACCTTCGACATTCAGAGTACCGGCGGTGACGGCATCGCCGACGTTACGCGGCTGTGGCAGGTATTCGCCGGTTAGCAGGGACTCATCGACGCTCGACTGGCCTTGAACAATGCGCCCGTCGGCGGGCAGCAGGGCGCCTGGCGGCACCAGCACCTGATCACCGACGCGCAATTCGCTGAGCAGAATCCGTTGGCTCTGGCCGTCGGCATCCAGGCGCAGACAGGACGCCGGTAGCAGGTTGACCAGCTGCGCGGTGGCGGCGGCAGTGCGTTCGCGGGCGCGGCGTTCCAGGTAGCGGCCGGCCAGGAGGAACAGGGCAAACATGCCCACGGCATCGAAATACAGCTCGCCCTGACCGGTGATGGTGGACCAGATACCGGCGACATAGGCGCCACCAATCGCCAGGGATACCGACACGTCCATGGTCAGGTGACGGGTGCGCAGGTCGCGCAGGGCACCGCGGAAGAACTGCCCGCAGCAGTAGAAGACAATCGGGGTAGTGAGAAACAGGCTGACCCAGCGCAGAATCTTGTCCAGCTCGGGAGACAGGTCAATGTTGAATTCCGGCCATGTGGCCATGGTCGCCATCATCACCTGCATCCACAGCATGCCGGCGACGCCCAGTTCGCGCATGGCGCGGCGGTTTTCGCGTTGCAGCTGTTCGGCGGCGGCATCGGCCTGCCAAGGGTGGGCGGCGTAGCCGATCTTACGCAGCGCCTTGAGCAGTTGGCTTAACGGCAGCTGACTGTCGGCCCAGCGCACTTGCAGGCGGTGGTTGGACAGGTTGAGGTGCGCCTCGCTGACGCCGGGTAGGGCGCGCAGGTGTTTTTCAATCAGCCAGCCACAGGCAGCGCAGCTGATGCCTTCAATCAGCAGGCAGGTCTCACTGAGTTCACCGTCATGCTCGACAAAGGGTTGCTGCACATCGCTGCGGTCATACAGGGCGAGTTCATCAGGCAGGGCCTGGGGCAGGCTCTGTGGGTTGGCGGCGCTTTCGCTACGGTGGCTGTAGTAGTGCTCCAGGCCGCCACTGACGATGGCTTCGGCCACTGCCTGACAGCCCGGGCAGCACATTTCACGGGGAGCGCCCAGTACCTGAGCCTGAAAGCGGCTGCCGCTGGGGACCGGCAAACCGCAGTGATAGCAGGGGGTTGGAGTGGCCATCGGTGTGCTTATTGAGCATCCCCGAGAAGGATTTCTTGGCCGCTTTGTACGTCTTCTTCTTCGAACAGGCGCCAGTCCTTGCCGCCTTCTTGGCCGATCAGCTCAACAAAGCGTCGACCTTGCACCGCATCGATCATCTGCCCGCTGTAACTGCCATCGGCCTGCGGCTGCAGGATTACCCGGCGATCACGCTCCGGCTGGGTCGGTGAAATCAGGTTGAGCACCAACTGCTGTGGGCGGCTGTTGCCATTCAGCTGCAGGGTGGCGGTGCCGTCGTCATCGTTGAGCAGCAGGTTGGCGTGCAGCTTGAGACGGATGGCGTGGTTTTCCCGTTCCAGTGACTGGTTGATGCCCTTGCCGACGTCGTAATAGTCATCGGAAATCAGCCCCGGCGGGTTTTTCGTGGCGATGGTCAGCAGGGTCAGCCCCTGGACCACTGAATAGGCCAACAGGCCAATCAGAAACCAGGGCCAGAATTGCTTGTACCAGGGCTTGATGATCTCGGCGTTCTTTTCAGTCATGGTCTTCTCTGGTCAGCGCACGCTGGGGCCGATAAAGCGGCTGGCGGCGTCGGTTTTGATGCTTGGGTCATCTACCGCCTGCAAGCGGAAGCTGATTTCATTGGCGCTCGAAGGCAGTTTCTCAGGTTCGATGGACAGCTCCACCGGCAGCGACAGTACCTCGCCAGCCAGTGCTTTGACCTCACGCTTGCCTTCATACACCAGGCCGTCGAGGCCATCGGCTTCGATCCGATAGGTCACTTCGTGCTGGGCCTTGTTCATGATTTTCAGGGTGTAGACGTTCTCGATCCGGCCTTCTTCGTTTTCACGATAGAGCACGCGGTCTTTGAGTACATCCAGTTCCACCAGCGAGCGATCGACGATGGCCCAGCTGAATACACAGAACATGGCCAGCAGGGCGATGGCGTAGCCAATCAGGCGGGGTCGTATCAAGTGGGTCTTTTGCCCGGAGAGGTTGTGTTCGGTGGTGTAGCTGATCAGGCCCTTCGGATAGTTCATCTTTTCCATGATGCTGTCGCAGGCGTCGATACAGGCCGCGCAACCGATGCACTCAATCTGCAGGCCGTCGCGAATATCGATACCGGTCGGGCAGACGTGTACGCACATCTTGCAGTCGATGCAGTCACCCAGGCCTTCAGCCTTGTAATCAGCATCACGCTTACGCGGGCCACGCTGCTCGCCGCGGCGAGGGTCGTAGGACACGATCAGGGTGTCCTGGTCGAACATCACGCTCTGGAAGCGCGCATAAGGGCACATGTAGATGCACACCTGCTCACGCAGATAGCCGGCGTTGCCGTAGGTGGCCAGGGTAAAGAAGCCCACCCAGAACAGAGCCCAGCCGCCAGCTTGCAGGGTAAACAGATCGGGGATCAGATCGCGGATTGGGGTGAAGTAGCCGACGAAGGTAATCGCGGTGACCAGTGAAACGCCCACCCAGATGCTGTGTTTGGCCAGCTTGCGCAGAAACTTCTGCGAGGTCATCGGGGTTTTGTCGAGTTTCATGCGCTGATTGCGATCACCTTCGGTGACCTTTTCAGCCCACATAAAGACCCAGGTGAATACGCTCTGCGGGCAGGTGTAGCCGCACCAGACGCGCCCGGCGAATACGGTGATAAAGAACAGACCGAAGGCGGCGATGATCAGCAGTGCTGAGAGCAGGACAAAGTCTTGTGGCCAGTAGGTGGCCCCGAAGATATGAAATTTGCGTTCCGGCAGGTCCCACCAAACAGCCTGACGGCCATTCCAGGTCAACCATACAGTGCCGAAATACAACAGGAAGAGGGCTGCGCCACCGAGCATGCGCAGGTTGCGGAAGATGCCGGTGAAGGAGCGGGTGTAGATTTTTTCGCGGTTGGCGTACAGGTCAACAACTTCGACCTTGGCCTGGGCAGGAGTGACGTCTTTAACGGGGATCTGTGTGCTCATCAGTGCGTACCACGGCGGTTGGATGGCTGCCCTGGTCGATACGTGCCGGCCGGGGTCATACGTGCTCTTGCGCTATGGTACGCCTGACGATCACTCGGCAGGTGCGACCTGCGGTCGCGCCTGCTGAGCCCAAGAATTACTTCTCGGTTTTGCCTTGCGACAGGCTGTACACATAAGCGGCCAGCAAATGCACTTTATCGTTGCCCAGGAAGTCAGCCTGGGCTGGCATCTTGCCATTACGGCCATAACGCAGAGTTTGTTGAACCTGAGCGAAGCTGGAACCGTAGAGCCAGACTTTGTCAGTCAGATTCGGTGCGCCCATAGCCTGTTGGCCCTTACCTTCAGCGCCATGACAGACTGCACAATTGCTCGCAAAGATGTTTTGACCTGCGGCAAGGTCAACTTCGATGCCCTGCGGATTCTTCAAGCCAGACAGCGTACGGATGTAGCCGGCAACGTTGCGGATGCCTTCTTCACCGATGATGTCTTTCCACGCTGGCATAGCTGCCTGACGGCCGCCCATGATGGTGGTCTTGAGGGTTTCCGGTTCGCCGCCATACAGCCAGTCGTTGTCGGTGAGGTTAGGGAAGCCGTAAGCACCCTTGGCATCAGAGCCGTGGCAGACCGAGCAGTTGGAAGCAAACAGGCGGCCGCCCATTTTCAGCGCTTGCTCGTCCTGGGCCACTTGCTCAATCGGCATGGCTGCGTATTTGGCGAAGATCGGCCCGTACTGAGCATCGGCCTTGGCCATCTCTTTTTCCCACTGGTGCACACCGGTCCAGCCGGCATTGCGCTCAGCACCGCCAGCGATTTCCACGTTGGTGGCAAATGGGGTTTCTGCTTTGCTGTCGAGGTAGTCGTAGCCCGGCAGCAGACCTTTCCAGTTACCCAGGCCTGGGTACAGGACTAGGTAGCCGAGGGCGAAGACGATGGTGCCGACAAACAGCATGAACCACCACTTAGGCAGTGGGTTGTCATACTCTTCGATACCGTCAAAGGTATGGCCCATGGTTTCTTCGGTAGTGTCCTGGCGCTGGCCCTTGCGGGTGCCGAACACTAGCCAAGTCAGGGCGAAGATGGTGCCCAGCGACAGAATGGTTACGTACCAACTCCAGAACGTGGTCATTGGTTATTGCTCCTGGAAGATTGCTCGTCACGGTCAACGGGTTTGGGATCGTCGGCGAAGGGCAGGTTGGCGGCCTCGTCGAAGCTGGATTTACGCTTGCTGCTGTAAGCCCAGAGCACCACGCTAATAAAAGCGATGAACACCACTGCTGTGCCTATGCCGCGAATAGTCCCGATATCCATTGAGCGTTACCGTTTGTTCTTGATGGAAGTGCCGAGAACCTGCAGGTACGCAACCAGTGCGTCCATTTCGGTTTTGCCTTTTACTGCATCCTTAGCACCTGCGATGTCTTCATCGGTGTAAGGGATGCCAAAGCCACGCATGACTTCCATCTTCTTGGCGGTGTCCTTGCCGTCAAGCTTGTGCTCAACCAGGAAGGGGTAAGCCGGCATTTTCGATTCAGGCACGACGTTGCGCGGGTTATACAGGTGCGCACGCTGCCACTCATCCGAGTAACGACCGCCAACACGGGCCAAGTCCGGACCGGTACGCTTGGAGCCCCACAGGAACGGGTGGTCCCAAACGCTTTCACCGGCGACCGAATAGTGGCCATAACGCTCGGTTTCCGCACGGAACGGACGGATCATCTGCGAGTGGCAGCCGACACAACCGTTGGCGATGTAAACATCGCGGCCTTCCAGTTGCAGCGCGGTGTAAGGCTTGAGGCCTTCCACCGGCTCATTGGTGACGTCCTGGAAAAACAGCGGAACGATTTGAGTCAGGCCGCCGATGCTGACGGCTAGAACCATCAGCAGCGCCATCAGGCCAATATTTTTCTCAATAATTTCGTGTTTCATCAGTGCGCTACTCCGGCTGGAATCTGTGCAGCTGCTTCGTATTCAGAAGCTTTCGCGGCACGCACGGTACGGTAGGTGTTGTAAGCCATCAGCAGCATGCCGGTGACGAAGAACGCGCCGCCGATCATACGCACCACATAACCTGGGTGGCTGGCTTCCAGCGCTTCAACGAAGGAGTAGGTGAGGGTGCCGTCTTCGTTGACTGCACGCCACATCAAACCCTGGGTAATGCCGTTGACCCACATGGAGGCGATGTACAGCACGGTACCGATGGTGGCCAACCAGAAGTGTGCGTTGATCAGGCCGACGCTGTGCATCTGTGGGCGACCAAACACTTTAGGCAGCATGTGGTACAGCGCGCCGATGGAGATCATCGCTACCCAGCCGAGAGCGCCGGCGTGTACGTGGCCGATGGTCCAGTCGGTGTAGTGGGACAGCGCGTTGACGGTCTTGATCGCCATCATCGGACCTTCGAAGGTCGACATGCCGTAGAACGCCAGCGATACCACCAAGAAGCGCAGGATTGGGTCGGTGCGCAGCTTATGCCAGGCGCCAGACAGGCTCATCATGCCGTTGATCATGCCGCCCCAGCTCGGTGCCAGCAGAATGATCGACATCGCCATACCGAGGGACTGCGCCCAATCCGGCAGTGCGGTGTAGTGCAGGTGGTGCGGGCCAGCCCAGATATACAGGGTGATCAGCGCCCAGAAGTGCACGATGGACAAGCGGTAGGAGTAGATCGGACGCTCAGCCTGCTTGGGTACGAAGTAGTACATCATCCCCAGGAAGCCAGTGGTCAGGAAGAAGCCTACGGCGTTGTGCCCGTACCACCACTGAATCATCGCGTCAGTCGCACCGGCATAGGCCGAGTAGGACTTGAACAGGCTGACCGGAACGGCCGCACTGTTGACGATGTGCAGCATCGCGGTCACCAGAATGAAGGCACCGTAGAACCAGTTGCCGACATAGATGTGCTTGGTTTTACGCTTGGCCACAGTGCCGAAGAACACCACTGCGTAAGTCACCCAGACGATACCCAGGAGGATATCAATCGGCCACTCAAGCTCAGCGTACTCTTTGGTGCCGGTGTAACCCATCGGCAGGGTGATGACCGCTGCGACGATTACGGCTTGCCAGCCCCAGAAGGTGAAAGCAGCCAGACCATCGGAAATCAGGCGCGTTTGGCACGTGCGCTGCACCACGTAGTAAGACGTGGCAAACAGTGCGCAACCGCCGAAGGCGAAGATTACCGCGTTGGTGTGAAGCGGACGTAGACGGCCAAAGGTCGTCCATTCCATGCCTAGGTTGAGTTCAGGCCACACGAGTTGTGCGGCGATGAAAACACCTAGAGCCATGCCAATGACTCCCCAAATCACCGTCATTACGGCGAATTGGCGAACCACCTTGTAGTTATAAGCAGTCTGACTGATTGCTGTGCTCATTATGGGTTCCACGGTTAATGGATTTTTTAGGGGCAAAAATCGGTGGCAAGTATGTAGAAAGCAGGTTCTCATTGCAACGACACAAGCCGGCGCGATAGGGCTTTCAGGGCTCTTAACAAGCATGTAATGCCTTTGTCACAAGGCATTGCTGCAAGCAACAAACGCCTTAAAACGGCATAGCGCAAAGATGGGAATCGCCTTGGAGTTATGACAGGTGGCGACTGTCGACAAGATTAGCTCAAGTCAAAGCCTGCGCGTGCACTTGGTCGGAAGGGTGCGACCTTGGGTCGCATGACTTGGCGGGGTTTGAGGCGTGAGGGGAGGCTATTTAGGCTGCCTGGCGATACGGGATCGCCAGGCAGTATTGCTGAGGGCTGATTATTGCGTTGCGGCGTTGCGCGCTTGCTGGCTCAGGCTGAGCACATAAGCGGCCAGTAAATGCACCTTGTCGTTGCCCAGGTATTGATCCTGCGCCGGCATCTGGCCGTTGCGGCCATGGCGGATGGTCTGTTGCAGCTGCACCAGGCTGCTGCCGTAGATCCAGCCCGCTGGGCTAGTCAGGTCTGGCGCACCCAGTACGGCCATGCCTTTACCTTCGGCACCGTGACAGGCCAGGCAGTTGGCGGCATAAATGGCCGCTCCCTTATCCAGGTCATATGGCTTGTCGGCTGGCAGTGGCAAGCCGGCCAGGTCCTTACGCACATAGGCCGCGACTTGTTGCACGCCGTCTTCGCCAATCACCGGTGCCCACGCGGGCATGGCGCCCATACGACCATTGAGGATGGTGGTTTTGATGGTTTCCGGCTCGCCGCCCCAGCGCCAGTGGCTGTCAGTCAGGTTAGGGAAGCCCACTGCACCTTTGGCGTCGGAGCCGTGGCAGACCGAGCAATAGGTGGCAAACATGCGGCCGCCCATTTTCAACGCCTGCTCGTCTTTGGCCACTTCTTCCAGGGGCATGGCTGCATATTTGGCGAAGATTGGCCCGTACAGCTCGTCAGCCTTGTCGACTTCACGCTGCCACTGCTTGACCTGGGTCCAGCCGCCTTCATAGCCCGGCAGCACACCTTTCCAGTTGCCCAGGCCGGGGTACAGCACTAAGTAGCCAATCGAGAAGATGATGGTGCCGACAAACAGCATGAACCACCACTTGGGCAGCGGGTTGTCATATTCCTCGATGCCATCGAAGGCATGACCCATGGTCTGATCGGTTGGGTTCTTGTGAACTTCGCTTTTGCGGGTGGCGAAAATCAGCCAGGACAGGGCGAGCAGAGTGCCGACAGTCAGCAGGGTGATGTACCAGCTCCAGAACGTGCTCATGGGGTCTTGCTCCTTGGTGCAGCCAGCTTGGGTTCATCGGCAAAGGGCAGTTGTGCTGCCTGGTCGAAGGCCAGGCGGCGCTTGCCGCTGTAAGCCCACAGAGTGACGCAAACAAAGGACAGCAGAACCAGTGCCGTACCTATGCCGCGCAGCGTGCCGATATCAATAAGTTCGAATGACATGGCGCTACCTCTTGTTCTTCACGGCAATGCCGAGCACTTGCAGGTAGGCGACCATGGCATCCATCTCGCTCTTGCCCTTAACCGCGCTAGCGGCACCGGCAATGTCCTCATCGCTGTAAGGCACGCCCAGCATGCGCAGGGCTTTCATCTTGGCCGGAGTGTGTTGGCCGTCCAGGGTGCTTTCCACCAGCCACGGGTAGGCAGGCATCTTCGACTCCGGCACCACGTTGCGCGGGTTATACAGGTGCGCACGGTGCCATTCATCCGAGTAGCGACCGCCCACGCGCGCCAAGTCCGGCCCGGTGCGCTTGGAGCCCCAGAGGAAGGGGTGGTCGTAAACGCTTTCGCCTGCCACCGAGTAGTGGCCGTAGCGCTCGGTTTCGGCGCGGAATGGACGAATCATCTGCGAATGGCAGCCCACGCAGCCTTCACGGATGTAAATGTCACGACCTTCCAGTTGCAGCGCGGTGTAAGGCTTGAGGCCCGCTACCGGCTCATTGGTGACGTCCTGGAAGAACAGCGGCACGATCTGCGTCAGGCCGCCGATGCTCACGGCCAGGACCATCATCAGCGCCATTAGGCCGATGTTCTTCTCGAGTATTTCGTGTCTCATCAGTGAGCTCCCTCAAGCGAAAACTGCGCGGCGGCTTCCATTTCAGCGGCCTTGGTATGACGCACGGTTTGCCAGACGTTCCAGGCCATCACCAACATGCCAGCAAAGAAAATCGCGCCGCCGATCACCCGAACTATAAAGCCGGGGTGGCTGGCTTCCAGTGCTTCGACGAAGGAGTAGGTGAGGGTGCCGTCTTCGTTGACTGCACGCCACATCAGGCCCTGGGCGATGCCGTTAACCCACATCGAGGCGATGTAGAGCACGGTACCGATGGTGGCGAACCAGAAGTGCACGTTGATCAGGCCGATGCTGTGCATCTCGTCGCGGCCAAAGACCTTGGGCAGCATGTGATACAGCGAGCCGATGGACACCATGGCCACCCAGCCGAGTGCGCCGGCGTGCACATGGCCGATGGTCCAGTCGGTGTAGTGGGACAGCGCGTTGACGGTCTTGATGGCCATCATAGGGCCTTCGAAGGTCGACATGCCGTAGAACGCCAGCGACACCACGAGGAAGCGCAGGATCGGGTCGGTGCGCAACTTATGCCAGGCGCCAGAGAGGGTCATCATGCCGTTGATCATGCCGCCCCAGCTCGGTGCCAGGAGAATCAGCGACATCACCATGCCCAGGCTCTGCGCCCAGTCTGGCAGCGCGGTGTAGTGCAGGTGGTGCGGGCCGGCCCAGATGTACACAGCAATCAGTGCCCAGAAGTGCACGATCGATAGGCGATAGGAATACACCGGACGACCCGCTTGCTTAGGCACGAAGTAATACATCATCCCCAAGAAGCCCGCGGTGAGGAAAAAGCCCACGGCGTTGTGGCCGTACCACCACTGAATCATCGCATCGGTCGCACCAGCATAGGCCGAATAGGACTTGGTCAGGGTGACCGGCACTTCTAGGTTGTTGACTAGATGTAGCAACGCCACGGTGAGGATAAAACCACCGAAGAACCAGTTGCCCACATAGATGTGGCTGACGTTACGCTTCATCACCGTGCCGAAGAACACGATGGCGTAGCTGACCCAGACAATGGTGATCAGAATGTCGATCGGCCATTCCAGCTCGGCGTATTCCTTGGAGCTGGTCCAGCCCATCGGCAGGCTGATGGCTGCCAGTACAATCACCAGCTGCCACCCCCAGAAGGTAAAGGCGGCGAGCTTGGGTGCGAATAGCGTGGCCTGTGAAGTGCGCTGCACGGCGTAGTAACTGGTGGCGAACAGTGCGCACCCGCCGAAGGCGAAGATGACCGCGTTGGTATGCAGCGGGCGTAGGCGCCCGAAGCTGGTCCACGGCAGGTTGAAGTTGAGTTCGGGCCAAGCCAGTTGCGCGGCGATAAACACGCCGAGCCCCATCCCGACAATGCCCCACACCACTGTCATGATGGCGAATTGGCGCACCACCTTGTAGTTGTAGGCGCTGCTGCTGGTTGTGTTCATGTCTGGGCTTCCATCCACGGTTATAGGCAGATCATCGAAAATCAGCGGCTGCGCGCCTGTACGATCAGCGCCGCAGTCCAACGGATTCTTTAAGCGAGGCAAGCATGAGCAAAGCAAGGGAAGCGGGTATTGACGGGGATCAATACGTGCGGGAACAGAGCCCGGAGGGCTGGCTGTGGGGTCGGCCGCGAGGCGAGCCGCGCGCGACCTTGATCCTGGCCCATGGTGCCGGCGCGCCGATGGACAGCGAATTTATGCAACACATGGCGCAAAACCTTGTTGCCTGTGGGGTTGCGCTGCTGCGTTTCGAGTTTGCCTACATGGCCGCACGGCGGCAGGACGGCAAGAAACGTCCGCCCAATCCTCAGGCGCAATTGCTTGAGCAGTGGCGTGAGGTCTACCACCAGGTGCGCCAACAGGTCGCAGGGCCGCTGGCGATTGGTGGCAAGTCGATGGGTGGGCGCATGGCCAGCCTGCTGGCCGATGAGCTGAACGTCGACGCGTTGGTGTGTCTGGGTTATCCCTTCTACGCCGTTGGCAAACCGGAGAAGCCGCGTGTCGCGCACCTGGCCGAGTTGAAAACCCCGACGCTGATCATTCAGGGCGAGCGCGATGCGCTGGGTAATCGTCAAACGGTTCAGGGCTATGCGCTGTCTGGGGCGATCAAACTGCATTGGCTAACGGCCGGCGATCACGATCTAAAACCGCTGAAAAGCTCAGGTTTCACTCATTCTCAGCACTTGCTTAGTGCGGCTGAAGCGATTGCGGCGTTCATCGGGCGCGAGCAGGACGCTGCATAAGTGCGGCTGATGTTATTCCTACTAAAACACTAGGACTTTGCCGGCGCTGGCGAGTGGCGTACACTGCGCCCATGTTTGCGAGGAGTTGCCATGAGCACTATTACCATTACCGACGCTGCCCACGATTATCTGGCTGATCTGCTGAGCAAGCAGAACACCCCGGGCATCGGCATTCGTGTGTTTATCACCCAGCCAGGCACCCAGTACGCCGAAACCTGCATTGCTTATTGCAAGCCAGGCGAGCAGAAAGCTGAAGACACGGCCCTAGGCCTGGCCAGCTTTACCGCCTGGATCGATGCGGTCAGCGAGCCGTTTCTTGACGATGCAGTGGTCGATTACGCCACCGACCGTATGGGCGGCCAGCTGACCATCAAGGCGCCGAACGCCAAGGTGCCGATGGTCAATGAAGACAGCCCGATCAACGAGCGCATCAGCTACTACCTGCAGACCGAGATCAACCCGGGTCTGGCCAGCCATGGCGGCGAAGTCAGCCTGATCGACGTGGTTGACGACGGTATTGCCGTGCTGAAGTTCGGCGGCGGCTGCCAGGGCTGCGGTCAGGTCGACTTGACCCTTAAAGAGGGTATCGAGAAGACCCTGCTGGAGCGCATCCCCGAGCTAAAAGGCGTGCGTGATGTGACCGATCACAGCATCAAGGAAAACGCCTACTACTAAGTAGACCGCGATAAAAAATGCCCGCGCAGTGCGGGCATTTTTGTTGGTGCTTACTTTGCGTGGGAGGGGCTTTAGCCGCGACTGCAACAGTGCAGTCATCACTCAAACACGGTTTTTGCGCCGATCAATTACCTCAGTCGCCCGCGCCCGCAGCTGCCCGCAGCCGCCATCAATGTCCTGCCCCGCCGAGTTGCGCACCTTGGTCAGCACGCCACGGCTGTGCAGGTAGCGCACGATCTGCACGATACGGTCGCCATCGGGGCGTTGGAATTCGTCAGCTTCCAGGCTGTTGTAGGGGATCAGGTTCATGATCGCGTACTTGCCCTTGAGCAGGCGCAGAATACCGTCCATTTCTTCCTGGCTGTCGTTGATGCCCTTGAGCAGCGTCCACTGGTATTGGATCGGATAGTCGATCTGCCGCGCGTAGGTTTCGCCCAGCTCCACCAGTTCTTCAGGATCGATACGCGGCGCGCGTGGTAGCAGCGCCTGGCGCAGCTCGGCATTGGTGGTATGTAGCGACAGCGCCAGGGCAGGCTTGACCTGCTGCTCTGGCAAACGCTCAAACACCCGCGGATCGCCGATGGTAGAAAACACCAGGTTGCGCTGGCCGATGCCACCTTCAGTGCCGAGCAGGTTGATCGCTTCGAGCACGTTATCCAGGTTATGCGCCGGCTCACCCATGCCCATAAACACCACTTTCTTTACCGCGCGAAAACGCCGGGCCAATGCCACCTGGGCGAGAATTTCGCTGGTGGTCAGTTGGCGCAGCAGGCCGCTCTTACCGGTCATGCAGAACACACAACCCACTGCGCAACCCACCTGGCTGGAGACGCACAGCCCATCGCGCGGCAGCAGTACGCTTTCCACCATCTGCTTGTCGGCCAGCTCCACCAGCAGGCGCGCCGAGCCGTCCGTCGCCGGGTGTTCGGAGCTGAGACGGGCCAGTCCATCCAGCGCGTTGCTCAGTTCGGGCAGGGCGTTACGCACCGCCAGCGGCAGGAAGTTCTCGGTCTTCTGGTTACGCGTGCCGGTATCCAGCGGCATGCCGCGCAGCCAGGCACGGGTAATCCGCCCGATGTGCATGGGCTTGGCACCGAGATCGGTGAGGCGTTGGTGAAAGTCGTGGATATGCATGGGGCGCGCATGCTACCACCGGCCAGGATGCGGTGGAATGTGTGGCGGCGGGCAGGCGTCGGCTAACCTGGGCAAAACCGCATCGCGCTTTGCTCTCCGGGGCGCGGGCACTCATACTAGCGGCCTGATTAGCCTGACCCAGCTGTGCGGAGCGGTAGATGAAATTTATACACCAGCGCGAACACCTCAACGAAGACGACGTCGTCGTGATCGAGTGCTCGCAAACTTGCAACATTCGCCTGATGAGCGATGCCAACTTCCGCAGCTTTAAGAATGGCGGCCGGCATACTTACCACGGCGGCGCGTTTGACACTTTTCCGGCGAAGATCACCGTACCGAGCAGCGGCTTCTGGAATATCACCATCGATACGGTAAGCCGGAAAGCCATCAGCGTGACGCGTAAGCCAACGCTCAAGCACTCGATCAAAATCGTACGCAAATCCACCTCCCGCTTGAGCTGATACGGATTTTGCCTGTGCTCAACGCTCAGGCCTTTAAACCCGCTCAGCCTCCTGCAATGCGCTCTGTCTCCAAGCCTTCCTTCTGCTGCCGTTTGCTCGTGCGGCAGTGGCTATGGAAGGGCGCAGACAACTAACGAGCGCCCCCTGCTCGCTGGGTAAGCCGGCCTGTGACCTTGCACGTGCACTGTGCCGTCGCTATTCACCGATTTTCGCGCACTGCTCGGCGCCACAGCGTGGGCCGAGCGCCTTGGTTAAATCAGCCGACTAACCCGCAGCCTGTGCTCGAAACCCGCGAGCGTATCGTCGCGCTTGGCTGCCTGTTGCTGGCGCGCAAGCCCATCTGATCCGTATTTTTACGCCTAATCTGCCGCTGTTTCGGTATCAGGGCCGTGGGCATAGTGCGCTATCGATAACAGCCGAGGCCGCCGATGTACCAATACGATGAATATGACCACGCGCTGGTGCATGAGCGTGTGGCGCAGTTTCGCGATCAGGTTGAGCGCCGTATCAGTGGCGAGCTAAGCGAGGAAGAGTTTCTGCCGCTGCGCCTGCAAAATGGCCTGTATCTGCAGAAACATGCCTACATGCTACGGGTGGCGATCCCCTACGGAACGCTAGCGGCGCGGCAGATGCGCGCGTTGGCCAATATCGCGCAGCATTACGACCGGGGTTATGGGCACTTCACCACCCGGCAGAACATTCAGTTCAACTGGATCGAGCTGGAGCAGGTGCCGGATATTCTCGAACACCTCGCCGAGGTGGAGATGCACGCGATCCAGACCTCCGGCAACTGTGTGCGCAATATCACCACTGAAGCCTTCGCTGGGGTCGCCGCCGATGAGCTGCTGGACCCACGCCCGCTGGCGGAAATCCTCCGGCAGTGGTCGACCATCAATCCGGAATTCCTCTACCTGCCGCGTAAGTTCAAGATCGCCCTGTGCGCCGCTGAAGAAGACCGTGCGGCGGTGATGATGCATGACATCGGTCTTTATCTATATCGCGACGCGGCGGGCGAGCTGTTGTTGCGGGTCATGGTGGGCGGCGGTTTAGGACGCACGCCTATCCTCAGCCAGCAGATTCGTGAGGCGTTGCCGTGGCAGCATCTGCTGTCCTATGTCGAGGCCGTGCTGCGCGTGTACAACCGCCATGGCCGGCGTGACAACAAGTACAAGGCGCGCATCAAGATCCTGGTCAAAGCCCTGGGGATCGAGGCGTTTGCCCGTGAGGTTGAGGCGGAGTGGCAACACATCAAAGATGGCCCGGCCGAGTTGACCCAGGAAGAGTATCAGCGGGTGGCCGATGCCTTCATTGCGCCGCCGTATGAAGCATTGCCTGAGGTCGATCTGGGTTTCGGTACTGCCTTGGCGCAGAACGCTGAATTCGCCCGCTGGGTGTCGCGCAATACCCTGGCGCACAAGGTGCCGGGTTATATCGCCGTGGTGCTGTCGACCAAACCGGGCATCGCCGCACCGCCTGGTGATGTGACGGCGCAGCAGATGAACGCGCTGGCCGATCTGGCCGAGCGCTTTGGTTTTGCCGAGTTGCGCATTGCCCATGAGCAGAACGTTGTCTTGCCTGATATCCGCAAAGCGGACCTCTATGCCTTGTGGCAGGCGGCCGCTGAAGCGGGCCTGGCAACGCCAAATGTCGGGCTGCTGACGGATGTGATTGCCTGCCCGGGCGGCGACTTCTGCGCCCTGGCCAACGCCAAGTCGATCCCGATTGCCCAGGCGATTCAGCAGCGATTCGACGACCTTGATTACCTGCATGACCTAGGCGATATCAGCCTGAATATCTCCGGCTGTATGAATGCTTGCGGCCATCACCATATTGGCAACATCGGTATTCTCGGCGTCGATAAAAACGGCAGCGAGTGGTACCAGGTCACCATTGGTGGCTCGCAAGGCAAAAGCAGTGCACTGGGCAAGGTGATCGGTCCGGCGTTCAGCGCCGAGCAGATTCCTGAGGTGATCGATGGGCTGGTACGCACCTTTGCTGACTACCGCGAAGCCGACGAGCGTTTTGTCGATACTGTGCAGCGAATCGGCCTGGAGCCGTTCAAGGAACAGGTCTATCGCAAGCAGCAGGTGAACGCATGAATAACCTGATCCGCTTGCTTGATGGCGCCCCGCGCATCATCGAAAACGACCCCTGGACGCTGGTGGCTGATACCCCAGAGCCGCACCCGGACGGGCCGTTGATTCTGCCATTGGACGTCTGGGTTGAGCGCCAAGAGCAGGCTGTGCTGCTGGGTGAGCGCTTGAGCCCTGACGGTATTTGCCTGGCCCCGGATGATGAAGTCGAAAGCCTGCAGGCTTATCTCGCGATCCTGCCGCTGATCGCCATCGACTTCCCGAGCTTTCGCGATGGTCGTGGCTACAGCCAGGCCTATTTGTTGCGCACCCGATTGGGGTGGCAGGGCGAATTGCGCGCGGTGGGCGATGTGCTGCGTGACCAGCTCAGCCATATGCGCCAGTGCGGTTTTGATGCCTTTGCGGTGCGTGAAGACAAGTCAGTTACGGATGCACTCAAGGGCTTAGCCGGGATGAGTGTGGTATATGGGCGGTCGGCCATCGAGCCGCGGCCATTGTTCCGACGTCGTACATAAGGAGTTTTCTCATGGTGTTGAAAGGACTGACCTGGCTGGTCCTCCTGCAAATCGTTGGCAGCCTTGTCAGCGAGTTACTGCTGCCCGTGTTGCCCGGTAGCGTGATTGGCTTACTCCTATTGTTTGGCTACCTGTTGTTGCGCGGCGGGGTCAGCGAACCCCTGGGTCAGGCGACCAGCGTGCTGCTGCAGTATCTGCCATTGCTGTTCGTGGTACCCGCAGCGGGGATCATGCTGGCCAGTGATGCACTGCTCGCCGATCTGCCGGCGATCCTCACCGCATTGTGCCTGTCGTTGCTGGTCACGGTGCCGCTGTGCGGCTGGATGATGCAACGCCTAGCGATTCGTGTTGAACAGCGTGAGGAGGGGCGTCATGAGTGAGTCATCGTGGCGGATGGTGGCGCAGTTGGTGATCGATCACCCGCTGTTCCCCGTAGGGCTGACGCTGCTGGCGTTCCAGTTTGCCTTGTGGTTGTACCGGCGCAGTGGTTGGCTAGTGCTGCAACCAGTGATGGTGTCCATGTTGCTGGTGGTGGGCGCGTTGCTGGCCTGCGGTATGGATTACGCCACCTACCGTGAAGGTGCGGCGCCCATCGCCTTTTTGCTGGGCCCGGTGACAATTGCCCTGGCGGTGCCTTTGTATAACAACATCAAGCGTATTCGCCTGCTGGCGTGGCCGGTGCTACTGACGGTACTGGTCGGCGGCTCGTTGACGGTCACGCTGACGTTGGTGATTGCTCATGCGATGGGGGCACAGTTGCCGGTGTTGGCGAGCCTGTCGGGCAAGTCGGTGACCATGCCGATTGCCATGCTGGCGGCTGAACAGCTCGGCGGCCTGGCCTCCCTGGCCGCGGTGTTTGTGATGCTGACTGGGGTGATTGGCACGGCCTTAGGGCCTTGGTTGCTGGGCGTGTTCAATGTGACCCACCCGGCGGCGCGCGGGCTGAGCTACGGCATCAACGCCCATGCCATCGGCACGGCGCGGGCACTGGAGGAAGGCTCGGAGTGTGGTGCTTTCGCCGCTCTGGGTATGAGCCTGCTGGGCGTGATCAGCGCCGTACTCTTGCCATTTGTAGCGGGCTGGGCGCTCTCGGGTTTGTAACCTGTCGCCATAAAAGAGAAGCGGGAGCCTCGTGCTCCCGTTTTTTTTAACCTGCTGCCGTGCTGATGACTGTCACGGGCAGGCGCGGCTTATCGCTGCCCTGTGGTGGCTACATCGTGACGAATAGCTGTTACCAGCCAGCGCTTTTATTGCCCTATAGGTTGCTCGTACCGCCGCTGGATGCGCTCCAGCTCACCCGATTGGCGCAGCTGCGCTAAGGCGTTAGCCCATGCGGCGAGCAGTTCATCGTCAGAGTCGAGGCTAAAGGCGATGTACAGCGGTGAGCGATAGAGTTCGAGGGGGATCTGCCGCAATGTCCCGGCTGGGATATTCAACTCGCGGCTGTAGTAAGCCACCCCTGCCGCAGTGTCGCCAATGATGATGTCGGTGCGTCCGGCCAGCAGCATGCGGTAGAGCTGATGGCTATTGGCGGCACTCTTATCGAGGTTGTTGAAACCCAGTGATTGCAGCATGTCGGGGACTAGCCCTGCATGGCGCGTGGTGATCTGCGGAGCCCGCAGAAGTTGCTCCAGGGAAGTTATCGGCTGCGAGGTATTGGCCAACTGATAGGGGTAAATAGACTCTTCCACGAGCGGCCCGACCCATTTGTATAACGGCTCACGCTCAGCTGTGCGGAACATTGAGTACATGATGGTTTTCGGGCGTGTTCGTAAGGTGCGGGAGGTACGCATACTGGGCACTAGCAACACCTCAAAGTTATCACCGGTCAGGGCCATAATGGCCCGGATGATCTCCGTGCTCATGCCGGTGAGCTGATTGTTCGCTTGGTAGTTGTAGGGGGCCCACTCTTCGGTCACGACCTGATACGGCTCAGCCCGAGCAAGGTGGCTGAACAATAGGCAGAGCAGCGCTGCAGTGAGTGTCGAATATTTCACGTGGTGGCCTGGAAACTGTGCGCCTTATGGGAGGCTACTTGAGCAGGGCACACAGAAGCCCCGAATAAGCCTGGCGTCTGTGCGGTTGATTAGGCGGCTAAATTGATCATCCCGCGTTTTGCGGTAAGCGGGTAACCCCGAGTACGCGGACAAACCACCGCGCGCGTTAAAACACGAAGGTGTATGCGAGGCTGCAGTATGGCGCTGTAAAACGGCCACTGAAACTGCTGCTGCTCAGATTTTCAAGTTGTTCTGATGCGGGATGTCTAGCCGGATAAAACGCGGGCGCCATTCGACAAGGTATCCAGCAGCCCGCCATGAGCAGCGAGCCTTTAGTTGATCTGCGCCAGGGTCTTGCGAAAGCGCAGCAGCGCGCCGGCAAAAAACAACGCGCCAATGGCGATGATCGCCACGAACTGCGGCCAAACGGTGGCAAAACCTGCACCGCGGTAAAGGATTGCCTGGGCCAGGTCGACGAAGTGGGTGGTCGGCGCCACCAGCATGATCTGCTGCACCAGTTCAGGCATGCTCTCGCGCGGCGTGGTGCCGCCGGAGAGGATCTGCAGTGGGATCAGTACCAGAATGATCAGCAAGCCCAGTTGTGGCATTGAGCGCGCGATAGTGCCGAAGAAAATGCCCATTGAGGTGGTGGCAAACAGATGCAGCAGCGCACCGCACAGAAACAGCGGCAGCGAGCCGGCAATCGGCACCTGCAGCCAGCCCTGCACCACTAACAGTAACGACAGCGCGGTGGCCACCAACACCACCAGGCCCATCGACCAGACCTTGGCCAGCATGATCTCAGGCGGCGTTACGGGCATCACCAGCAGGTGTTCGATGGTGCCGTGCTCACGCTCACGGATCAGCGCGGCACCGGTGAGGATGATCGACAGCATGGTGATCTGGTTGATCACCTCCATCACCGAGCCGAACCAGCTGCGTGTCAGGTTCGGGTTAAACGCGACGCGCACGGCCAATTCAGCCTGCTGCGGCAGATCGGCGCGGTAGTGACGCAAGAACGCGCTGACTTCCTGGGCGCCGATCATTTGGATATAGCCCGCACCAGTGAAGGCCATGCTCACTTGGGTCGCATCGACGTTGAGCTGAATCGCTGGGCTGTGCCCGGCGAGTACATCACGCTGGAAATCGGGCGGGATATTCAGGGTGAAGGTGTACTGCCCGGAGTCCATGCCGTGGTCCATCTCGTTCAGCTCAATGCGTTGCGGCGCGCGGAAAAACGGCGGCTGAAAGGCATCAATCAAGCGGGCCGAGAGCGGCGAGCGGTCCTCGTCGACCACGGCTATCGAGGCATTGTGCAGGCTCTCCGGCATGCTGGTAGCGGCCGTAACAATGCCCAAGGTGAAGGCCCAGACAATCAGCAACAGCAACGCCGGGTCACGTTGTAGGCTGCGCAACTCCTTGAGCCCCAGGTGAAAGATATTCGCCAGCTGCGCCATGTCAGGCCTCCTGCTTCTTCAGTAGGCTGGTGCACAGCGCCAGCAGAACGGGAATGGTGATCAGCAGGGGGATGAAGTAGCGGTACAGCTCAACGAAGCCCAGGGCCTTGGAAAATACCCCGCGACTGATGATTAAAAAGTGCGAGGTGGGGTAAATCTGTCCAATCACGGCGCCAAAGCCTTCCAGCGAGGACACCGGGTAAATCAGCCCGGAAAACTGAATGGCCGGAATCAGGGTGACGATGGCCGTACCAAATACCGCGGCAATCTGGCTGCGGGTGAAGGTCGACATCAGCAGGCCCATAGCCGTAGCGCAACTGATGTACAGCAGGCCGCCAGTCAGCAGGGCCAGCAGGCTACCCTTGAGCGGCACGTCGAAGACGAAGACGGCGGCCATCAGCAACAAGATGAAATTGAGCATGCCCAAGGCGATATACGGCAGCTGTTTGCCGAGCAGGAACTCCAGGCGGGTGACCGGGGTGACATACAGGTTGATGATCGAGCCCAGCTCCTTTTCACGTACCACGCCAAGGGCGGTGAGCATCGCCGGAATCAACATCAGCAGCAGTGGGATCACCGCCGGCACCATGGCATTCAGGCTTTCCACGTCCGGGTTGTAGCGGTAGCGCACTTCCAACGTCGGCAGGTTGCTGCTGGTCGAGGCGCTATTCTGGCGTGCCAGTTGTTGCAGGTAACTGGCATGCAGGCCCGTGACATACCCCTTGATGGTTTCGGCGCGCATGGGCATCGCGCCGTCGAGCCACATGCCAATCTGCGGCACGGCGCCGCGCTTGAGGTCGCGGCCAAAATTAGGCGGTATTTCCACCGCCAGGCTGATTTCACCGCTGCGCATGCGCCGTTCCAGTTCGTCGTAATCGTGCAGAGGCGCTTGCTCAAGGAAGTAGCGCGAGCCAGCCAGGTTGAGTGCATAGGCCTGGCTGGTGGTGGTTTGGTCGCGGTCGAGCACGGCGTAGGTGAGATTTTCCACATCCAGGCTGATGCCATAGCCGATGATGAACAACAGCAGCAGGCTGCCGAACAGCGCCATGCTCCCGCGAATCGGGTCGCGGCGCAGCTCCAGGGTTTCGCGGTGGGTATAGCTGAACAGGCGCAGCAAACTGAAACGTCGGCGCGCGGCCGGGCGGACGGCAGCGCTGCTCGCGTCCGGGGCGGGTGCAGGGGCTTCGGTGGGTGTTGGCTTGCCAACCGCCTCTTGCAGGTAGGCGATAAAGGTCGCCTCCAGGGTTGGCAGGCCGCGCTTGTCCATCAGTGCCTGTGGCGTATCGCTGTCCAGTACCTTGCCCGCGTGCATCAAGGAGATGCGGTCGCAGCGCAACGCTTCGTTCATAAAATGCGTGGAGATGAAGATGGTCACGCCGTCATCGCGTGACAGATCGAGCATCAGTTGCCAAAACACATCGCGGGCAATCGGGTCGACGCCTGAGGTCGGTTCATCAAGGATGAGGATTTCAGGTTTGTGGATCATCGCCACCGCCAGCGATAGCCGCTGACGAATACCCAGCGGCAAGCGCTCAGGCAGTTGCTCCATGACGTTGCCCAGGCTGAAGCGTTCGGCCATTTCCGCGACCCGCGCGTCAATCTGCTCGGTCGCAACGTGAAACAGCTGGGCGTGCAGCACCAGGTTTTGCCGCACACTCAATTCGCCGTACAGCGAGAAGGCCTGCGACATATAACCAACCCGCTTGCGCGTAGCCATGTCGTTGGCGTCTACCGTTTGGCCGAACAGCAGGGCTTGCCCCTCACTGGCGGGTAACAAGCCGGTCAGCATCTTCATGGTGGTGGTTTTGCCGCAGCCATTGGAGCCGAGAAAGCCGAAGATTTCCCCGCGCTCAATGCGAAAGTCGACGTGGTCGACCGCGACAAAATCACCGAAACGCAGGGTCAGGTCGCGCGCCTCAATGGCAATTTCCTGCTCGCCTGCCGGCCTTGGCGGGATGACCAATTGCGTATGGTCCTTACGCTTGGCCTCCGGCATCAGGGCGATAAAGGCGTCTTCCAGATGTTTGCAGCCTGTGCGTTGCAGCAGCTCGGTCGGGCTGCCGGTGGCCAGTACGGCGCCGTCATCCATGGCGATCAAATGATCAAAGCGCTCGGCCTCTTCCATGTAAGCCGTGGCCACCAGCACGCTCATTTGTGGGCGTTGGGCGCGAATGCGCTCGATCAACTCCCAGAACTGGTTACGCGACAGCGGGTCGACCCCGGTGGTGGGCTCGTCGAGGATCAGCAGGTCAGGGTCGTGGATCAAGGCGCAGCACAGCCCGAGCTTTTGCTTCATGCCGCCCGACAACTTGCCGGCCAGGCGTTCGCCAAATTTACTGAGGCCGGTGCTACGCAGCAGGTCATCGATACGGCTCTTGCGCTCGGCCTCGGCCTGGCCGAACAGGCGGGCGAAGAAGTCCAGGTTCTCGATCACCGAGAGCGTTGGGTAGAGGTTCTTGCCTAACCCTTGAGGCATGTAAGCGATATGCGGGCAAACCTGTCGGCGATGGTCGCGGCTGGCCATGTCGCCACCGAGCACCTCGATCTGCCCGCTCTGGATTTTACGGGCACCGGCAATCAGCGCCAGCAAGCTGGACTTGCCCACGCCGTCCGGGCCGATCAAGCCGACCATGCGTTGCGCGGGTACGTCCAGGCTGACGGCATTGAGGGCGCAGGTTTTGCCGTAGTGCAGGCTGACATCATGCAGCTCTGCAACGGTTGCCGCGGCTGTGCTCACTGCGGAACCTTAATCGCCAGCTGCTCAGGCCACTCGGCCTGTGGGTCGAGGCGCAGATACGCCACGCCGGGTACGCCGGTTTTGACTTGCGTGAGGTGGCGCTGCAGCAGTTGCGGGTCAAGCCGGGCCTTAACCCGGAACATCAGTTTTTCCCGCTCGCTGGCCGTTTCCACGGTTTTCGGGGTGAACTGAGCGACGCTGGCCACGTAGCTGACTTTGGCCGGGATCACAAACTGCGGGATGGCATCTATCACCAGACGCACCTCGGCGCCCAGCGCGACTCGGCCTGCCTGCTGCTCGGGCAGGAAGAAGGTCATGTAGACATCACTCAGATCAACCAGATTAAGTACCTTGCCGCCCGCACCGATGACTTCGCCGGGTTCGGCGATGCGGTACTGCACGCGGCCACCGCGCGGTGCTTTGAGCTGGCTGTCTTCAATGTCGATCTGCAAGCGGGCCACGCTGGCTTGGGTGGCTTCCACGGCAGATTGCGCCTCGATCACCTGCGACTGTGCGGCGGCAATGCCCGCTTCAGCCGAGATCACCTGAGACTGCGCGGCGGCCAGTGCCGCCTGAGTGCTTTGCAGGCGGGCGAGGTCATCGTCCAGTTGCTGCTGCGCCATGGCATTGCGTTTAACCAGAATGGCACTGCGACCGTGGCGTTTTTGCGCGGCCGACACTTCAGCCTGGCGCTGACGCACGATCGCCTCAGCGGTAACTTTCTCGCTTTCGCGCAGGCGGACCTGGGCGCGTGCGGTCAGCTGGCTGTTCTGTGCTTGACGCATTTGCGCCTGGGCCTGTGCCAACTGTGCTTCAAGTACCTGGGTGTCCATGCGGGCAATGATTTGCCCGGGTTGAATGAACTGGCCTTCCTCAACGTCGATACTGGCGATTCGGCCGGGCAGCTTGCTGGCCACGTCGACGTCGGTGGCTTCAATGCGCCCGTTACCGCTGGCGAAACCATCTCCCAGGCCAGTAGGGCGCAGGGTGTACCAGAGTAAGCCGGCGATTATTGCCACGACAGCAATGCTCGCGGCAGGAACGATCCATTTACGGCTGACTGACATAGTTACCTTGGTTAGCTAAACAGAGGGAGTTTGCAACTGCACGGCTTGGTGTCACGCAGGGCCTGCTAGGGTTGCTCGAAGCGGCTCAAGCGCCGGCGTAAATGGCTGTTGTCGGCGCGCAGCTGCTCCAGCTCATCGAGCAACTGCAATGCCAGGGCAATCCCGGCCCATTCAATTTGCAGTTCGGCTTGCAAGCGAAACGCACGCTTGACGATGGCCAGAGCGTCGGCATCGAATTGCCATTGATCGGGTGTCAGGCCTGTGGGTTCGACGATGCCGTGCTCGACAATTTCCAGCACAACCGTCTGCGACAGCCCGGCACGTTGGCAAAACTCGTGAATGTCTAATTGCATGATCAGGCTGCTCATCACTGACTCCACTGCGCGCGCGGGTTAAAAGCGGCTTGTTCGGCCAGTTGCGCCCAGAGTGCGCGTGCTGGCTCGTCGGTTTGCGGCGGGATAACGATCTTGAACAGCGCGTAGAGATCGCCCGGCTCGCCAGATTTGCTGAGCAGCCCCTTGCCTTTGATCCGTAGCCGCTGCCCACTTTGGGTGTTGGCGGGGATGCGCAGGTTAATTTTGCCGGTCAGCGTGGGCACCGTGACCTGGCCGCCCAGCACCGCTTCCCAGGGTGCCAATGGCACGGTGAGAATCAGGTTGTGCCCCTCAACGTCGAACAGTGGGTGCGGGACAAAGCGAATAATCAGGTACAGGTCACCATTCGCGCCGCCGCCCAGCCCGGGCGCACCTTGGCCTTTCAGGCGAATACGTTCGCCGTTGCTCACGCCGCGTGGGATTTTTACGTTTAAGGTCTTGTTGAGCGCGGGCAGTGGCTGGCCGTCGGGGCTGTACTGCGGCAATTGGAAGGCGATGGTTTTTGTCTCATCCGCCAGGGTTTCTTCGAGCAGCAGCGCCAGCTCCATTTCCACGTCTTGGCCGCGGCGTGCGCCGCTGCGGCCGCCGCGATGGCTGCGTCCAGCGGCGCCGAACAAGGACTCGAAAAAATCCGAAAACTCGCTGTCGCCGTCCATGCTATCTGCAAAGCCGGCATGGGCCTGGGATTGCCACCCAGGCGGCGGCTCAAAGGGCCGACCTTGCTTGGCGTATTGACGCAGCTCATCGTACTCGGCGCGCTTTTCGGCGCTTTTCAGCACCTCGTAGGCTTCGGCGACTTCCTTGAACTTATTTTCCGCGTCCTTTTCCTTGCTGACGTCGGGGTGATATTTGCGCGCTAGTTTGCGATAGGCCGCCTTGACCGCCTTGTCATCTGCACCGGGCTCAAGGCCGAGTGTCTTGTAGTAATCCTTAAAGTCCATCGGGCCACCCTGGGTTATCCACCGAGACGTTCACCCATCTATATAAGCCTATTGCGTGCAGAACGCGTTGTCCGAGATCAGGGTTTAAACGTTCGTGGTGCCGTGCTGCGGGCAATGATTACCTGTTTCTTCCGGGTGTAAATAACGCTGTAAGTAGCCTGAAGAGGTTGGGGCGTGGGCACTTCATGGTTATGCTCTGCGCCACAAATAGATCAGTGGGTGAGTGATGTTCCAGCCAATTCGAGTCGTCAGGCTTCTGCCCTTTGCCATGCTTTTTCTGCTCGTTGCCTGCGCGGGCGCACCGCAGCTGTCGCCAGAGACAGAGCGCTTGCCTGAACGGGTCGAGCTGACTGATGTACCGTTCTTCCAACTCAGTGACGCTCAGGGTGGGCCTTCGGCGTTAGCGGCGTTGCTCAATTATCACGGAGTGATCAGTAGCCCTGGTTTGGTGGATGAGCGCCTGCAGCAGGTGGGCAAAGGGCAGAGCCCGCAGGCGGGGCTTGAGGCGGTGGCGCGCTCGTATGAGCTCCTGGTGTATCCCTTGACAGGTAACTTGGATGCGTTGATGCAGCAGGTTTCCGCTGGGCACCCTGTGCTGGTGCTGCAGGACCGTCTGTTTGCTGGGCCGGGCTCGCAGTTTGCCGTGCTGGTGGGCTATGACCAGCGTGAGCGGACGCTGGTGCTGCGTTCGGGCAATGACCGACGCTGGTACAGCAGCTTTGCCAGCTTCGACGACGCGTGGGAGGAGGCCGGGCGTTGGGCGGTATTGATTCAGCCGACCAATCAACTGCCTGCACAACCCGTTGAGAACGTCTGGTTGCAGGCTGCCCGTGATTTGCAGCAGCAAGGTCGGGGCTCAGCGGCGCAGCGTGCGTTGCGCACGGCGCGTGAGGTTTGGCCGGATGCCGCGCTGTAAAGGCATCCAACAATTCGCGTGAGCGAAAACGCAAAACGGCACCTCAAGGGTGCCGTTTATGTTTGTGGTGCGGGTGTTAGATACCCAGCTTGTCACGCATGGTGTAGTACCAAGCGCCCAAAGCGCTGAACGGCACCTGGAACAGGCGACCGCCCGGAAATGGGTAATGCGGTAAGTCGGCGAATGCGTCGAAGCGCTCGGCCTGACCGCGCAGTGCTTCGGCCAGCACCTTGCCGGCCAAGTGGGTATAGGTAACGCCATGACCGCTGCAGCCTTGTGAGTAATAGATGTTGTCGCCCAGGCGACCGACTTGCGGCAGGCGCGAGAGCGTCAGCAGGAAGTTGCCGGTCCAAGCGTAATCGATTTTCACGTCTTTCAGCTGCGGGAAAGCCTTGAGCATTTTCGGGCGAATGATCGCCTCAATGTTGGCCGGGTCACGGGCGCCGTAGACCACGCCGCCGCCAAAGATCAGGCGGTTATCACCGCTAAGGCGGTAGTAATCGAGCAAGTAGTTACAGTCTTCTACGCAGTAGTCCTGCGGCAGCAGGCTTTTCGCCAGCTCAGGGGGCAATGGCTCAGTGGTAATCACCTGGGTGCCGCATGGCATCGATTTGGCCGATAGTTCAGGAATCAGGTTGCCCAAGTAGGCGTTGCCCGCGACCACCACGAACTTGGCTTTGATCCTGCCGTTGGGGGTGTGCACAACGGGATTGGCGCCGCGCTCAATGCGGATAGCAGGGGACTGCTCGTAAATCACCCCACCGAGCGACTCAACTGCCGCGGCTTCACCGAGTGCCAGGTTGAGTGGATGGATATGGCCGCCGCTCATATCGAGCATGCCGCCGGCATAAATGTCAGTACCCACGACTTCTTGTATGCGTTTGGCGTCCATCAGTTCCAGCTGGGTGTGGCCATAGCGCTCCCAGAGTTTTTTCTGCGACTCCAGATGCTTCATGTGCTTAGGCGTATTGGCTGCGAAGACGCCACCATCTTTAAGGTCGCACTGGATGTTGTACTTGGCGATGCGCTCGCGAATGATGCGCCCGCCTTCAAAGGCCATGTCGCCGAGCAGCTGTGCTTGCTTGGGTGCCACGCTGCGCTCGATCACATCGATATCACGGCTGTAGCTGTTGACGATCTGCCCGCCATTACGACCCGATGCGCCAAAGCCGACTTTTGCCGCCTCAACGATGCTGACCTTGAAGCCGTTTTCCAACAGGGCAATAGCGGTAGATAGGCCGGTATAGCCCGCACCGACGATGCACACGTCAGTTTCGACCTCACCATTTAGCTCCGGGCGTGCCGGTATCGGATTGGCGGAGGCCGCATAGTAGGATTGTGGATAAGCTGTGTGCGCCATTTTGCAACCTCTGTTCTTTATATTTTACGAATGAGCGGATGCTACCTGAGTTGAAAATGCTCGGCTAGTGGCCTGTGCGAAATATTAAACGCACGATAAAACAGTAAAAAATTCAATTATTCAGGCAGTTAGCTAAAATACTTGTTGACACTTTTTCGCCTGGCCGTAAAATGCGCACCCATCGTAGGCACGTAGCTCAGTTGGTTAGAGCACCACCTTGACATGGTGGGGGTCGTTGGTTCGAGTCCAATCGTGCCTACCAAATTTGGTAGAAAAAAGGGTCGCTTAGGCGGCCCTTTTTTTTGGGTTCTTGTCAGTAAGCCAGGCTTTCTGCAAGCATTCACATGCGGTTAGTTGTTGTTTAAAACCTCCAGTGACTGCGGTTCGGTTTTGGTTAGGCGTACATGCTCCTGCTTCTGTATGGCAGGTTTACCGCCGAATCGCTTACTGGCTCATCCCAACCCATGTGGCCTTTGGTAGAGGTCACCACTAGGAGAGGAGGCGCCATGCCCATCATTACTCTTCCCGACGGCAGTCAGCGTTCGTTCGATCACCCAGTATCTGTACTTGAGGTGGCGCAATCCATCGGTGCCGGCCTGGCCAAGGCCACGGTAGCCGGTAAGGTCAATGGCAAGCTGGTTGATGCCTGTGACGTGATTGATAGCGACGCAACCCTGCAGATCATTACGCCCAAAGACCAAGAAGGTCTCGAAATCATTCGCCACTCCTGTGCGCATTTGATTGGGCATGCGGTTAAGCAGTTGTTTCCGACTGCCAAGATGGTAATCGGGCCGGTCATTGATGACGGTTTCTACTACGACATCGCGTCTGAGCGTCCCTTCACTCTAGATGATGTGGCGGCCATCGAGCAGCGTATGCAGCAGCTGATCGAGAAAGACTACGACGTCATCAAGAAAGTGACGCCACGCGCCGAGGTTATTGATGTCTTCACCGCCCGTGGTGAGGAGTACAAGCTGCGTCTGGTTGAAGATATGCCGGATGAGCAGGCCATGGGCCTGTATTACCACGAAGAATACGTCGACATGTGCCGTGGTCCGCACGTGCCGAATACGCGCTTCCTTAAAGCTTTCAAGCTGACCAAGTTGTCTGGTGCTTACTGGCGCGGCGATGCCAAGAATGAGCAGCTGCAGCGTGTGTACGGCACAGCCTGGGCAGATAAGAAGCAGCTGGCGGCTTATATTCAGCGTATTGAAGAGGCTGAGAAGCGCGACCATCGCAAGATCGGCAAGCGCCTTGATCTATTCCATACCCAGGAAGAAGCGCCTGGCATGGTGTTCTGGCACCCAAATGGCTGGACTATCTATCAGGTGCTTGAGCAGTACATGCGCGGTGTGCAGCGCGAGAATGGCTACCAGGAAATCAAGACCCCGCAAATCGTTGATCGCGTGCTGTGGGAGAAGTCTGGGCACTGGGGTAACTACGCCGACAATATGTTCACTACTGAGTCGGAGAGTCGCGACTACGCTATCAAGCCGATGAACTGCCCATGCCACGTGCAGGTGTTCAATCAGGGGCTGAAAAGCTACCGTGAATTGCCGCTGCGGTTGGCTGAGTTCGGCTCCTGTCATCGCAATGAAGCGTCGGGTGCGCTGCATGGCATCATGCGCGTGCGTGGCTTCACTCAGGATGATGCGCATATCTTCTGTACTGAAGAGCAGGTCAAGAAAGAGGCCGCTGACTTCATCAAGCTGACGTTGCAGGTCTACGCTGACTTCGGTTTCAGTGATGTGAAGATGAAGCTTTCTACGCGCCCAGCTAAGCGTGTGGGTGATGACGCGTTCTGGGATCGAGCTGAAGAGGCGCTGGCCAATGCGCTGAATGAGGCGGGTCTGCCTTGGGAGTATCTCCCGGGGGAGGGTGCGTTCTACGGTCCAAAGATCGAGTTCACCCTGCTTGACTGTCTCGGTCGTGCCTGGCAGTGCGGTACGCTGCAGTACGATCCGAATATGCCTCAGCGCCTTGAAGCGAGTTACGTTTCCGAGGACAACAGTCGCAAAGTGCCGGTCATGTTGCACCGGGCGATTCTTGGTTCATTCGAGCGTTTCATCGGTATTTTGATCGAGCACTACGAGGGTGCGTTCCCCGCTTGGCTAGCACCGACTCAGGCTGTGGTGATGAATATCACTGATAAACAGGCTGATTTTGCCCTCGAAGTGGAAAAAACGCTCAATCAAAGCGGTTTTCGTGCCAAGTCTGACTTGAGGAACGAGAAGATAGGCTTTAAAATCCGCGAGCATACTTTGCTCAAGGTTCCCTATCTCTTGGTTATCGGAGATCGGGAAGTTGAGACGAAAACTGTCGCCGTGCGTACTCGCGAAGGTGTTGATCTGGGCTCTATGCCCGTCACTCAATTCGCTGAACTTCTTGCGCAGGCGGTTTCCCGGCGTGGTCGCCAAGATTTGGAGTAATCATTATTAAGCGTGATATGAGACAAGATAAGCGAGCTGCACCTAAGGCACCGATCAACGAGAATATCTCGGCACGTGAGGTACGGTTAATTGGCGCTGAGGGTGAGCAGCTCGGGATTGTGTCAATTGAGGACGCGCTTCTTAAGGCCGAAGAGGCCAAGCTGGATCTGGTAGAGATTTCTGCCGATGCAGTGCCACCTGTTTGTAAGCTGATGGACTACGGCAAATCGATCTTCGAAAAGAAGAAACAGGTTGCTGCTGCAAAGAAAAACCAGAAGCAGATCCAGGTTAAAGAAATCAAGTTTCGTCCAGGGACGGAGGAAGGGGATTACCAGGTAAAACTACGCAACCTGGTACGTTTCCTTAGTGATGGGGACAGGGCCAAGGTATCGCTTCGATTCCGCGGCCGTGAGATGGCGCATCAGGAGCTGGGCATGGAGTTGTTGAAGCGGGTTGAGGCTGACCTGCTTGAATACGGCACCGTTGAACAGCATCCAAAGATGGAAGGACGCCAGCTGATCATGGTCATCGCCCCCAAAAAGAAGAAATAACCACCAGGGCACGGCAGGCCTTGCGGTTATGTTTATCAACTGAATGCGGAGTATCCGAACATGCCAAAGATGAAAACTAAGAGTGGTGCAGCCAAGCGTTTTTTGAAAACTGCTAACGGCTTCAAGCACAAGCACGCTTTCAAGAGCCACATCCTGACCAAGATGTCCACTAAGCGTAAGCGTCAACTGCGGGGCAGCTCCATGGTGCACCCGTCTGACGTAGCAAAAGTGGCGCGCATGCTGCGCGTTCGTTAATCGGTCAAGATAGAGGAAATTACTCATGGCTCGTGTTAAGCGCGGCGTTATTGCTCGCAAGCGTCACAAAAAAATTCTGAAACTCGCTAAAGGCTACTACGGCGCACGTTCACGCGTGTTCCGCGTTGCCAAGCAAGCGGTGATCAAGGCAGGCCAGTACGCCTACCGTGACCGTCGTCAGAAAAAACGTCAGTTCCGCGCTCTGTGGATCGCTCGTATCAACGCCGGTGCACGTGTTAACGGTCTGTCTTACAGCCGTTTCATTGCTGGCCTGAAAAAAGCGTCCATTGAGATCGACCGTAAGGTACTGGCTGATCTGGCAGTGAACGAAAAAGCGGCGTTTGCTGCGATTGTCGAGAAAGCGAAAGCCGTACTGGCTTAAGTCCCCGACAATCACCGGGCTCGCCCGGTGCTAAACGTCACCAATAGGGGAAGAGCCTTCAAGCTCTTCCCCTATTTCGTATCTGGAGTCTGTAAATGGAAAATCTGGATGTGCTGGTCTCGCAAGCGCTTGAGGCCGTTAGCCACACCGACGATGTGAATGCTCTAGAGCAGCTGCGCGTTCACTATCTGGGCAAGAAGGGCGAATTAACTCAGGTGATGAAGACCCTGGGCAATCTGTCAGCAGAAGAGCGCCCGCAAGCCGGTGCGTTGATCAATGCTGCCAAGGATAAAGTTCAGGATGCTCTGAACAATCGTAAAGAGACATTGGAACAGGCTGCGCTGAGCGCCAAGCTCGCCGCCGAAAAGATTGATGTAACCCTGCCAGGGCGTGGGCAGGTGTCGGGCGGGCTACATCCTGTAACCCGCACACTGGAGCGTGTAGAGCAGTTTTTTACTCGGATAGGCTACGGCATCGCCGAAGGCCCCGAGGTAGAGAACGACTACCACAACTTTGAGGCGCTCAATATCCCCGGCCACCATCCGGCGCGGGCGATGCATGACACCTTTTACTTCAACGCGAACATGTTGCTGCGCACCCACACCTCGCCGGTACAGGTGCGCACCATGGAATCGCAGCAGCCGCCGATCCGCATTGTTTGCCCCGGTCGTGTCTATCGCTGCGACTCTGATATCACTCACTCGCCGATGTTCCATCAGGTCGAAGGTCTGCTGGTCGACGAGGGTGTGAGTTTTGCCGACCTCAAAGGCACCATTGAGGAATTCCTTCGGGTGTTCTTCGAGAAGCCGCTGGGTGTGCGTTTCCGTCCCTCGTTCTTTCCGTTCACCGAGCCATCGGCCGAAGTCGACATGCAATGCGTAATGTGCAGCGGCAAAGGTTGCCGTGTGTGTAAGCAGACTGGCTGGTTGGAAGTTATGGGCTGCGGCATGGTGCATCCGAATGTACTGCGCATGTCGGGCATTGATCCGGAAAAATACTCCGGCTTCGCCTTCGGTATGGGTGTTGAGCGCCTGGCCATGCTGCGTTACGGCGTCAACGATTTACGGCTGTTCTTCGATAACGACCTGCGGTTCCTGGCGCAATTTCGCTAGCGCCTTCGCATTCCGTAATCGAATTGGTTCAGGAGAACAGACAGAATGAAATTCAGTGAACAATGGCTGCGCAGCTGGGTAAACCCAGATGTCTCTCGCGACGATCTGGTTGCCCGCCTGTCCATGGCTGGCCTAGAAGTCGATAGCGTATCGCCAGCTGCGGGCGTATTCAGTGGCGTGGTGGTGGGCGAGGTGCTGAGCACCGAGCAGCATCCTGATGCCGATAAATTGCGTGTGTGTCAGGTTAGTAGTGGTGCGGAAACCTTTCAGGTGGTGTGCGGCGCGCCGAATGTGCGCCCCGGCCTGAAAATTCCGTTTGCCATGATTGGTGCCGAACTGCCTGGCGACTTCAAAATAAAGAAAGCCAAGCTGCGTGGTGTCGAATCAAACGGCATGCTGTGCTCGGCTTCCGAGCTGCAGATCAGTGAAGACCATGATGGCCTTATGGAGTTGCCGGCAGACGCGCCAGTCGGTCAGGACATTCGTGTCTATTTGGATCTTGACGACGCCAGCATCGAAGTTGATCTGACGCCAAATCGTGGTGATTGCCTGTCTTTGGCTGGCCTGGCGCGTGAAGTGGGTGCGCTGTATGCCGCGCCTGTCACTCGTCCAGTAATTGAGGCGGTTGCGTCGAGCCACGATGAAGTGCGTCCGGTCGAAGTGCTCGCGCCGCAAGCCTGCCCGCGTTACCTCGGTCGCGTTGTGCGTAATGTCGATCTGTCCAAGCCCACGCCGTTGTGGATGGTTGAGCGTTTGCGTCGTGCCGATGTGCGCAGTATTGATGCGGCTGTCGACATCACTAATTACGTGATGCTTGAGTTGGGTCAGCCGCTGCACGCGTTCGATCTTGCCGAGATCAATGGTGGTATCCGTGTGCGTATGGCGGAGGAGGGCGAGAAGCTCGTTTTGCTTGATGGTCAGGAGGTCAGCCTACGTAGCGATACGCTGGTAATCGCCGATCATAATCGTGCCTTGGCCATTGCTGGCGTGATGGGTGGCGAGCATAGCGGTGTTAATGACAAGACGTGCGACCTGTTCCTTGAAAGTGCGTTCTTCGACACCATTGCCATCGCTGGCAAGGCTCGCTCCTACGGTTTGCACACCGATGCCTCGCACCGCTTTGAGCGTGGCGTGGACTGGCAGCTGGCGCGTGAAGCCATGGAACGCGCGACTTCTTTGCTGCTGGATGTTGTCGGGGGCGAAGCTGGGCCGATTATTGAAGTCGTCAATCAGCAGCAGTTGCCGAGTGTTGAGCCGGTCACGTTGCGTGCTGAGCGCATCGAACAGATGCTCGGCCTGAAGATGGACGAGGCTGAAGTTGTCCGCCTGCTAGCTGCTTTGGGCTTGGATATTCAGGCTGATGGCGAAGGGCAGTGGCAGGTTGGTGTACCAAGTCACCGCTTCGATATCAGCCTGGAAGTCGATCTGATCGAAGAACTCGCCCGCTTGTATGGCTACAATCGCTTACCTGTACGCTATCCGCAAGCGCGTTTAGCTCCACAAACTAAGGCCGAAGCCGCTATCGAGCTACCGGCGCTACGTCGTTTATTGGTTGCTCGCGGTTATCAGGAGGCAATCACCTACAGCTTTATCGATCCAAAATTGTTCGAGCTGTTCAACCCTGGCGTTGCTCCGCTGATGCTGGCTAACCCAATCTCTGCCGATATGGCGGCGATGCGCTCTTCCTTGTGGCCAGGTCTGATCAAGGCGCTTGAGCATAACTTGAATCGTCAGCAGTCGCGTGTGCGCCTCTTCGAAAGTGGTTTGCGCTTTGTCGGTCAGCTCGAAGGTTTGAAGCAAGAGCCGATGTTGGCAGGTGTGATTTGTGGTGGCCGCTTGCCAGAAGGCTGGGCGCACGCTCGTGATGATGTCGACTTCTATGATGTGAAGGCCGATGTCGAGGCTCTGCTGGCCAGTGCAGGCGCAAGTGCGAGCTTTGCCTTTGTGCCTGGCGAGCATGCTGCGCTGCATCCGGGGCAAACAGCTCGGATTGAGCGTGACGGGCGTCTTGTAGGGTACCTTGGCGCAATTCATCCTGAGTTGTCGAAAGCGTTAGGCTTGGATCAAGCGGTCTTCATGTTTGAGCTCGTGTTGGGTGAAATCACTCAGGGCGTTATGCCTAAGTTCCAGGCGCTTTCTAAGTTTCCTGAAGTGCGGCGTGACCTGGCTTTGCTGGTCGATCGTGATGTGCCTGCGCAGGATTTGCTTGTTTGTATCAAGGGTGCTGCAGGTGAGTGGCTAACAGACCTCAAGCTATTTGACGTGTATCACGGTAAAGGTATTGATCCTGATAGAAAAAGCCTTGCGGTTGGCTTGACCTGGCAGCATGCATCGCGCACTCTAAATGACGATGAGGTGAGCGCAGCAATGCAAGATATTCTCACCTCCCTGGAACAAAGGTTCAACGCCACGTTAAGGAAGTAGCGTATGGGGGCTCTGACGAAAGCTGAGATGGCGGAACGTCTGTATGAAGAGCTGGGCCTGAATAAACGGGAAGCCAAGGAATTGGTGGAGCTGTTCTTTGAGGAGATCCGCCAAGCGCTGGAGCTCAACGAACAGGTCAAGCTCTCGGGGTTCGGTAATTTTGATCTGCGCGATAAGCGTCAGCGCCCCGGTCGTAATCCAAAAACAGGAGAGGAAATTCCGATCACGGCTCGCCGTGTGGTGACTTTCCGTCCAGGCCAGAAACTTAAAGCCAGGGTCGAGGCGTATGCTGGAACCAAGTCATAACGACGAATTACCCGTCATACCCGGCAAACGCTACTTCACTATCGGTGAAGTAAGTGAGCTGTGCGCCGTTAAGCCTCATGTGTTGCGTTACTGGGAGCAGGAATTTCCTCAGCTAAATCCAGTGAAGCGCCGCGGCAACCGACGCTATTATCAACGACAGGATGTGTTGATGATTCGACAGATTCGCGCTCTTTTGTACGATCAGGGTTTCACAATTGGCGGGGCGCGTCAGCGCCTTTCCGGTGACGAGGCCAAAGATGACAGCACTCAATACAAACAACTGATCAAGCAAATGATTACCGAGCTTGAAGATGTTTTACAGGTGCTTAAAAAATAGTCGCACTATTCAAAAAGTTTCCATATTTCAGGGGCTTAATGTATAGTTCGCCATGTTTAGGGGATCCGAAACAGATTAACGCCTAGTCGGGGCGTAGCGCAGTCCGGTAGCGCACTAGCATGGGGTGCTAGGGGTCGAGTGTTCGAATCACTCCGTCCCGACCATATAATCCTAGAAAATCCAGTCACTTAGCGGTGACTGGATTTTTTTATGGGCAAATTCTTTTCGTGGTGGCGATTTTTGTACCACTTTTTGTGCCACCGAAAAATTCTGTCTGCAGTAGGTAGATGGTTGCTACTGGCTTGAGCGCAGTGCTCGGGCATGGCTCTGTGTGCTGTGGCGTATTCTGTGCGTGCGTCGCTATCTAGCAGATGCGCCGCAGCGTACGCCAGCATGACCATCGCATCAAAACTTCTGGCGAGCTTGTCGTGGTGAGTACCGACTCTCCGGCTCTCGTTCAGTCAGCCAAACATCTGCTCAATGATGTTCCTTTGTTGGTATTTCGGGCGATCAAACCACTGAGGTAGCGCTGGCTTGGGGTTGCACTTCATGGTGCGCTGCAGAATCACCGGCTGCATGCGATAGCTGTAACGGCTTGCAAACGAAAACGTCCCGACCTGCAATCAATACGATTTTCGACCGGAATTAACTGCGACTGACCGGCCCGGCAAACCAGTATTAGCTGCGAATGAACCTGCATTTATCCGCGCTGACCTGCATTCCATGGCTACCAACCAGCATTAATTGCAAATGACGGGGCTTATAGGTAGTGAATCGATTGCCTCGTTAGAGCGCATGTCTGCTTGGCATGCGGGAACATCTAGTCTCTTCCGCCCACGAGCCAGATCATTCCAGGCAAACACATGGGGCCTACAGCTTTGAGGCCCACTACGCTATGTGCGGGCTCGGTCTCGCCCAAAGGGTTCGGTCAACTGACCAAGGTAACCCTTGGGATAGTCCCTCTCACGCAAGCCGACATTGGCGTCGCCCTGCTTTCCTGTACTGTCGTAGAACGTCCCGAATAGCCGATCCCACACCATCAGAAATTCGCCGAAGTTCACCTGGGCATCTTCGAAGTCGCGCTTGTGGTGCCAACGATGAATTTCAGCCACCCCGATGACATGGCGCAGCCAACCCAGCCGGTAATCCAGGTTCGAGTGCTGAAAGCCCAAGTGAACGGTCAGAATGCCGAACCAGGTGGCAACCACTGCCGAAGGCGCGCCGGATGCAAACAGCAGCACCAATCCCGGGCCAGCCATGAGCATCGCATGTAGGGGATGCCGGCGCTCCCCATTCATCCAGTACAAGCGCTCGGCGCTGTGGTGAATCATGTGAAAACGCCACAGCCAGGGTACGTGGTGGCTGATGCGGTGCATGGCATACAGGCTCAGATCGAGCACGACGGCGACCAGCAGCAGCTGAACCCAAAGTCGACTCTCGACTGGGAAGAGACGAACTGTAGCCGGCACTGCATCGCCCAGCCTGGCCAGGATTTCGGCGGTGAACTGGATGACGGAAAGATTCACCAGCATATGCACCAGGTCGGTCAGGGTGTCCTGGTGATCCTCCAGCCAGCCCTCCCGGAAAGGCTGGATACGCTCCAGCCCCGCGACGGCCAATAGACCGACTGCGGCTACCAAGGGTGTGCTGGGCCAGTACGGCACCCCGGCGTACAAGGCCCAGACCATGAAGGCGGCGCTGCCACCAAACACGAGCGGATAGCTCAACCAGCGTAGGGCGAATCGAAGAGAAGTGGACATCGCTCAGCTCCTATGTAGAGAGCCTTCACGGTAGGTGCAGAGGACGACGTTCGACTTGAACGAAAGAGCTATGACTTCTGGAGATCGACCGCAGCCAGGGCGGAGGACGGATCGATGCCCAGCAGCGCCCTGAATGTCCGGGAGAAATGCGCCGAGTCGGAAAAACCTGCCGCATGCGCGGCTTCGGTCAGCCGTCCCCCTTTGGCCAGGTGTTGCAGGGCTTGGGTGAGGCGCAGCCATTTGACATAGCTGCGCAACGGCAGGCCGGTTTGCTCCACGAACCAATGGGAAAAACGCGTGGGTGACAAATGCACCAACGCGGCCATTGCCTCACGCCCCATTTGGCCTTCGCGCAGCGCTGCGGTGACCTTGGTCAAGCGCGGATCAGGGATTGGTGGATCGGCAAGCCGCAACAGCCGACGTACCTGCGCCTGCAACTGGACAGGCGAATGCCCCGACGCCCTCAGTGCCTCGACCATCGCAGCAATATCGGCCGCTACGATCTCCATCAGCCTCACGGCTCCGCTCACCCGCAAGGCACGCGCCTCATCGGACAGCACATCCAGGTAGATCGACAGGACCTGCCCAGCACTGAGCCGGTGCTTCAAGCCTGCCGGAATCAAGATGGCAGCCCCAGATTGCCCACCCAACGGCGTTTCAACCGTTATCGCGGCGTCGAGCCCCACTGCAATTTGATGTGCTTGATGATGGTGCCAATCCTGGTGGGCGGCATGGCCGAGAAAGACGCCGATACCGGGGCCGACCCAGGCATGGCCTGACCAGCGAGCCACTTCTGCGGCATCCGAGCTTCGCATTATCTGCCCCGGTCCAGTTCCGCGCTTGGACTCAGCACACTGCTCAGGAGCAACATGGCGGCACCGCCCACGATGCCGATGTCCGCCAAGTTGAATGCAGGCCAATGCCAGGATTGCCAGAAAAAATCCAGATAGTCGATCACATGGCCTCGGAAGCTGCGATCGATCAGATTCCCCACTGACCCTCCCAGTATGAGGCTATAGCCCAGCGCTTCGAGCTTGGCCCTGGGCTTACGCAAGAGCAACGCGAGCCCAATCGAAACAACCAGTGCGAGGAGAATGAAGAAGTAGCGCTGCCAACCGCCCGCGTCAGCTAGGAAGCTGAACGCTGCGCCGGTATTCCAGAAATGGACCAGATTGAAGACTGGGGTCAGAGGAACCACGGCGCCGACCGAGAGCGAACCCTCAATTACATATTTGATCGCCTGGTCGGCCAGGGCAACGGCTAGCGATAGCGTCCACCAGAGCCCGGGAGTGATACGGTGCGCCATTCCAAGTGGCGATTTCATTGTTTCGCTCCCTGAAACAGTCGCTGCAATCCGGGTGAGACGGGCATCGGCGCGAATGCACTGATCCTCGCGCGTCCGGTATTGCCGAGCGGTACCCAGATCTTCGAGAACAACACGGCAGCGATGATCCGTGGTGCTTGGCCGAACATTTCCCGGTAGTCGCGCAACTGCCAGCCAGCCCTTAGCATCAACCAATGGCTCCGCGCATGCAGGACGGGCATGTGCTGGCTCAAGATGTGGGCGCGCTCGAGCCAGGGGAATGCCTCGGTTGGCGCCTTTTCACGGAGTGCTGTCCTTGCCTGGAAAAAGGCTTCATCGATGGCATTGCGGAGGGCGGTATTCATCTGGAACTCACTTGCGCAGCAGTTGGAAGGCCATGATTCTGGGCCGATCGTGCAAGTGAACACCCTGTAGCCGCTATAGGGTCAAGCTCTACGATTTGAGCAGAAGCGAATGGCACTTTTCTAGCGCGCCTTATGGAAGCCGTTTGCCTCCCTCCACTAGACCCGAAAGTATTCCGCAGTCCAGGCTTTGTCGTTCGTCATCGCAGCAGCTGCGTAACGTCACCAACTGGTTTTCCAGGGCTTGCAAGGATGCGATCTGGGCCCTGACCTGGGCGATATGGCTATCAAGCAGCGTATTGACCGCCGCGCACGGTTGCTGCGGCTGTGCTTGAACGCTCTGCAAAACACCAATTTCGTCCAACGACATGCCAAAGGACCGGCAACGGCGGATGAACAGCAGTTTCTCCACATGATCCGCTTCGTAGGCTCGGTAGCCATTTGCCTGGCGATTGGGCGATGCAAGCAGGCCCTGGCGCTCATAGAAACGAATGGTCTGAATGTCCGCTCCCGTCAGCTGTGCAAGTTGACCAATGCGCATAGGCTGCTCCTCGATAAACAGCCAGTATATCCAGGCTTGACCCTATACCTGCTATATGGTTTTCAATTGCCAGAATTGAACCTGATAGGAGAGGCGGATCATGAGCTCGTGTGAAAAATCCTGTGGCTGCGGTTCAGTGTCAGCGCCTGCTGAAGCAGCGAGCGCGCCCTCGACCGAAGGAGCCTGGGTCAGCCATTTTTCTGTACCCAAGATGGATTGCCCTTCGGAAGAGCGAATGATTCGGCTCGCGCTGAATAGCTTGCCTGAGCTTCGTTCGTTGTCCTTTGATCTGAGCAGCAGGCAGGTACTCGCTTTCCATGACGGGGCGGTTGACCCAATCACTACCAAGCTGGAGTCCCTGGGTCTAGGGGCAGCGCTACTGGGGACTCAACCAGCTAGTCAGGAAGCAGCCTCGACCAATCGCGCTGATGAGGAATTAGCGGCGTCGAAAGAGGCGAGCACCCTGAAAATTTTGCTCGGCATCAACGCTGCCATGTTTGTTATCGAGATGGGCGCAGGGTTGATCGCTCAGTCGACGGGCCTTATTGCCGACTCGCTGGACATGTTTGCGGATGCTGCCGTCTATGGCTTGGCTCTCTTTGCCGTCGGCCGCAGTGCACAGCTGCAAGTTCGCGCTGCGCACCTGGCGGGTTTCTTTCAGATCCTGTTGGCACTGGGCGTACTCGTGGAGGTGGCTAGACGCTTCCACTATGGCAGCGAACCTGAGTCGATGCTGATGATGGGGATTGGCTTAGTTGCACTCGTCGCAAACGCCAGCTGTCTCTTGATGATCTATGGCCATCGCGAAGGCGGTGCACACATGAAAGCGAGCTGGATTTTTTCGGCCAACGATGTGCTCGCGAACATTGGCGTTATCGTCGCCGGCGCGCTGGTTGCGTGGACGGGCTCTCCCTACCCAGACTTGGTGATTGGTACGGTCGTTGGCCTCATCGTATTGAACGGTGCGCGCCGAATCCTGGCATTGAAAGCCTGACCAACCGATCCTGTATTCCATCGCGATGGGCTCACTTTCTACAAGTGAACATCAATGGTACGGACAGTCCAATAAACCTTCGATTATGTGACAGTGTGAGCCAGAAAGTTCTCGCCGTCAAAAACTGTCACTTAACCCGTCATTTAGTCTAAGACCTGCAAACGGCCATTCAGGCTCGTAATGTGACAAAAACTCCGGCGGGATGCCCTCCTTGGTGAACGTGGCGCGCAAACGTTCCAGGGATTCGGGGTCGCGTCGCCCGTAGGACGCCAGTGTGAACAGCAAGCGGGCCGTCTCCGGGTTGTGTCGCGCTTCAATGATGGCCTCATCGATGGCCTGGGCTGCTCGTTGCCAGTGGTTGATGGGTTCCGGCTTCGGCACCTTCGCCGGCAGGCCGTTGGTGAAACCAGTGTGCGGCTCCGTCTGAAACAGCGCGGCCTGTTCCCCGCGCGGGATCAGCGCCTTTGACTCGATCAGCGTGATGGCGGTGGCCGCCGCCTCCAGCATCTGCCACTGCACCGCCGGGGCCAGAATCTCGTAGGGACGCCACAGACTCTGCCCGGCGCGCAGCGGATGGCCGCAGCGCTCCCAGACATGGCGGATGCTCGCCGAGCAACTGCCGCAGTGCGAGAGCGGCGTGTTCAGCTCATCAAGCAGGGTGCGCAGCAGCCGGAACCACAAGCCGGCGTGGACACGCCGACGCGGCAGCTCCACAAAACCCGTCGTCAGCGCCTGCCAGGTGCGCCGGTCCATGCAGGCGATTGCGTCATCGGCAGGGCGCGGCGCAGCATCGGCGATTTCCCACTGAAGATACCGGCCGGGCATGCCCCAGTAGGACTCCAGCCAGCAGCCATGCTGCGGGCAGCTCAGCATCAAGGGGAGCTGCCAGACGAGTAGCACAGCTTGATTCGTTGGATCGTTCAGACACTGCGGACACGCCCGGCGAATCGTCTGGCTCGGTAGCCAGGCACGCCAGCGAGTGATGGACCGCACCTTGCGGGTGCGCTTGGGCAGGAGCACCGCGCATTGGAATGTATAGGTTTCCAAGGCTGCTGGTACCGAATCGTCGAGACTGTCGAGCAGCCACGGCACCCAGCCTGCAAGACTCATGCTGCGCAACCGCTCCAGCTCGACGCCACTGCGCTGGCAGAGCGCCGTCAGCAACGACAAGGATGGTGCGGTATCCAGGTCATCAAGTTGGCTGTGACCAAGATCGTGGGCCAGCAGCTCGTGCACGTCCATCTGGTAGCAGGCGGCGACCCGGTTGAGCCATGAGGACAGGGCTTCGCCTTCCTTGGGTGCCGGATGCAGCGGCCAGCGCGGCGCGGACTTCACATCAGTTCCCGCTCGAACTGTCGCCGCCGCTCACTGGGGCCGATGTAGTCGGCCATGCTGAGCGTGCGGTGGTTGATCGCTTCCTCGCCACTCTCCACGGCGGCGACGGCCGCCGCCACCAGCAGATGTGCAAGCTCGCCGATGGTGCCTTCGCTCCGGGTGAGCAGGTAGCGGGCCATGTCCAGCGTGGCAATCGGGGATGGCCGCCGTAGCGGGAGTGACGCCGCGAAGCTGGCCAGCAGCGAGCAGCAGTCCTCATTGGCCTCCCACGGCGGCAGCAGCATCGGCTCGAAGCGGTTTTCCAACTGATCGTCCGAACGGATGGCCAGGTACGCCTCGCGCGTGCCGACCCCGACCAGGGGGATACGCAGCTCGTTGCCGAGGAAGCGCAGCAGGTTGAGGAACTCGCGCCGGTTAACGCTGTTGCCAGCCAGTACATTGTGCAGTTCGTCGATCACCAGCATGCGCACGCCGACCTTGCGCAGCAGGGCCAGCGCCAGTTGCTCCATTTCCGGCAGCCGTGGGCGCGGGCGCAGCGGCGCGCCCATCGCAGCCAGCAGCGCGACATAGAAGCGGATCACCGATGGCTCTGACGGCATCTGCACGACCAGCACCGGGATATGTTCTTGGTCAGCGTCGGTGCCGACCGGGTGCGCCCGCCGGAATTTCTCGACGATCATCGACTTGCCGTTGTTGGTGGGGCCGACCAGCAGCAGGTTTGGCATGCGTTGCTTGTTCGGCCACGCATACAGAGTTTCCAGCCGGTTCAGCGCCTCGACCGCGCGCGGGTAGCCGATCCAGCGGTCGGCGCGAATGCGCTGGATGCGCTCGTCTGCCGGCAGCCTGGCCAAACCCTGTGCCGCTGGCAGCAGGTGGGACAGGTCAATGACGGGATATTCGTCCACGGCTACCACTCCTCGATCTGATCGAACGGTTTGGCCGGCGGCAGGTTGTCTGCCTGCGGGTCAGCCATGTCCACATCCGGCGGTATGGGCTTGGCCGGTGGCTCCGACGTCTTGAGGTGCTGGCGGCGATCAGCGTCGCGCCGCGCCTTGCGCGTGGCCTTCTGGGCGGTGGTCACGATCTCGCGCATCTGCCCGATCATGCGGAACAGCGCCGACTCGTCCACCTGCTCGCGCCCGAGCTGACGCAATTTGGCCAGCGCCTGGCGTTGTTCCCAGAGGGTGACGGCCGGATGGGACAAGGTGCGGTAGTGGATCTCCAGATAGTGCTGACCTTCCGGTTCCAGTACCCAGATGCGGCTGATGTCGCGCGGATCGCGCCGGATCAGGAAGGCGGGCAAGCGCTCGCGCCGGGCAATCCACGGCTTGAGGGCGTCGGCGTAGTAGTGGATGTGGTCGATGACAAAGCCGGTGCGGGTCAGGGTGCGGCGGATCACCGGCAGGAAATCGACCAAAAACGCGGTGGGGCGGGTAACGACGGCCGGGACGCCAACGCGCTCCACGGCCTCGGCCCAGCGCGCGGCCGGCGGCTGGAGCAGGCCGTTGTGCACGGAGCCGTGATAGGTGCCTACCGCCAACGCGAGCCAGCGCTCCAGCTCGCGCAGCGTCAGGGTGGCCATCTTCTCGGAATCGTACTCGCCGCGCTGGCCGGGATTGGAGAAGGTCGTCCCCGGTAATTCGTCGTGGATCATCTGCATCGCCGTGCCGATGATCCGTTCCACGATGCCGCCGTAGTGCGGCTGGCCTGGTGGGCGATAGTCCAGCCGGATGCCATGCTGTTCGCAGCCACGGCGCAGCGCTTCGCTTTTGAACTCGGCCGCGTTGTCCAGATAGAGCAGCCTGGGCTTGCCGCTCATCGGCCAGTCCATTTCCACATTCAGCCCTTCCAGCCAGGGCCGCTTGTCGCAGGCGGCATGCGCGAGGCATAGGCCGACCGAGACGGCGGACGGCGCTTCCAGCGTGACCACCATGCCGAGTACGCAGCGCGTGAACACGTCGATGGCGAGGGTCAAATATGGGCGGCCAATCGGTTGCCGGTCGCGCTCGTCGACCACGATCAGGTCGATGACGGTGTGGTCGATCTGCACCTGTTCCAGCGGCATGGTGACTTCGGGCGGAATGCCACCCGCGCCTTGCAAGGGACGGGCAGCGTCCTGCCCGCCCCGGCTGCGGGCTATTTTCGCCGGGTGTAGTCCGGCAATCCGCTGGGCCACGGTGTTGCGCGCCGGCACCGGCAGCTTCTGGGTTTTGCACGCCTGCGCGACTTCGCGGTGGAACGCCGCCAGGCTGCGTTTCTGCTTGGTCAGGAAGCGCTTTTGCAGCAGCTCGCGGATGATGCGCTCGACCGGTTCCGGCAAGCGCCCCTTGCCTTTGCCGCCGCCGGATCGGCCGGGCGTCAGGTCTGTTACCAGGCCAGTACCCTGCCGGGCGCGACGGATCAGGACATATACCTGTCGCCGGGACAGGCCCAGCGCTTGGGCTGCCTCATCGGCGGCTTCATGCCCGACCACCTCAAGCGCTGCCAGTGGCCCGATGATTTCCGTCCGGTGCCGGGCTTGCGCCCATGCCTCGTCGGGCAGGGTGGCCACGCCTTGCGCGGCAATCGGTGGAGTGTCTGATGTCATGCCCAAACCTCGCTTTGGTGCACACGAGTATTGAGCATAGTCGAGATTGGTGCAGACGACTCCTGATATTGGGCTGTCAGGAGCCGTATGCACACCAGGCGTTACATCCAGTCAGATGGTGCGGTCGTCTTCTGAAAACGACAAGAATTGCCTGCTCAGAGCGTGGAGTCCAACAAACGAACGTATATGTGACAGGTACGACATGCTGATAGGCTACATGCGGGTATCGAAGGCGGACGGCTCCCAGGCTACCGATTTGCAGCGCGACGCGCTGATTGCCGCCGGGGTCGATCCAGTACATCTTTACGAGGACCAGGCATCCGGCATGCGCGAGGATCGGCCCGGCTTGACGAGCTGCCTGAAGGCGTTGCGAACTGGCGACACACTGGTCGTGTGGAAACTGGATCGGCTCGGACGCGACCTGCGACATCTCATCAACACCGTGCATGACCTGACTGGGCGCGGCATCGGCTTGAAGGTATTAACCGGGCACGGCGCGGCCATCGACACCACGACCGCCGCCGGCAAGCTGGTCTTTGGCATCTTCGCCGCCCTGGCCGAGTTCGAGCGCGAGTTGATCGCGGAGCGCACGATTGCCGGCCTAGCCTCGGCCCGCGCGCGCGGGCGGAAAGGCGGCCGGCCGTTCAAGATGACCGCCGCCAAGCTGCGGCTGGCGATGGCGGCAATGGGTCAGCCAGAGACCAAGGTCGGCGACCTGTGCCAGGAACTTGGCGTCACGCGGCAGACCCTGTATCGGCATGTTTCACCCAAGGGTGAGCTACGTCCAGATGGCGAGAAGCTACTCAGCCGAATTTGATGCCGGCATGAGGCAACGTAGCGACAGCGTGGTTTGTCTCAATGGGAAGCGCTCATGATCGATCTTTGAAGGCCCGCAGCAGTCGTGTCACAGACAGGACGAACAAACCGGTCAGCGTGAGGGCTGCGATACCCCAGTACTCTCCGATGAACGCGCCGGCCGTCGTGCCGGCCAGCACAATGGCGAGAATCGGCAAATGGCAGGGACAGGTGAGCACGGCCAGCGCGCCCCACAGGTAGCCGGTGATCGGTTTGTGCGTCTCGGACGGCAAGCGCTCGGGGCTGTTCATGGCAGACTCTCCGCGTGCTGTGCCGGCTCGGTCGGCATGGTGGCCAACTGCACCTCCAGATCGGCCAACGCTTCGCGCCGACGCTCGACGAACTGGCGCAGAACGGCAAGCTGCGCGGCCGCTTCATCGCCGTCCGCAGCATCCAGCGCCCGGCACAGCCGCGCCAGCGCGTCCAGGCCGATGCCCGCCTCGAAGGCCGCCCGCACGAAGCACAGCCGTTGCAAGGCGGCATCATCGAACAGGCCATAGCCGCCCGGGGTGCACGCCACCGGACGCAGCAATCCGCGCAGCAGGTAGTCGCGCACGATATGCACGCTCACCCCGGCATCAAGGGCCAGCCGGGACACGGTGTAGGCGCTCATTGAAAACCTCCTTTTTTTATCCAGCGCAGCAGGAAAGCTGCTTCACGTCCTTGTTGAAGGTCTGCGCCGCAAGCTTCAACCCCTCGACCATTGTCAGGTAGGGGAACAACTGGTCGGCCAGTTCCTGCACCGTCATGCGGTTGCGGATGGCGAGCACCGCCGTCTGGATCAGTTCGCCCGCTTCCGGGGCCACCGCCTGCACGCCGATGAGCCGTCCGCTACCTTCCTCGATGACCAGCTTGATGAAGCCGCGTGTGTCGAAGTTGGCAAGCGCTCGCGGAACGTTGTCGAGTGTCAGCGTGCGACTGTCGGTCTCGATGCCATCGTGGTGCGCTTCCGCCTCGCTGTAGCCCACGGTGGCGACTTGCGGGTCGGTGAACACCACTGCCGGCATCGCGGTCAGATTGAGGGCTGCGTCGCCGCCGGTCATGTTGATCGCGGCACGGGTGCCGGCGGCCGCTGCCACGTAGACGAACTGCGGCTGGTCGGTGCAGTCGCCGGCCGCGTAGATGTTCGGGTTGCTCGTGCGCATGCCTTGGTCGATAACGATGGCCCCTTGCGCATTGACAGTGACCCCCGCCGCGTCCAGCGCGAGGCTGCGCGTATTCGGTGCCCGACCGGTGGCAACCAGCAACTTGTCAGCGCGCAATTCACCGTGTCCGGTGGTCAGCACGAATTCGCCGTTCACATGGGCGACCTGGCTGGCTTGCGTGTGCTCCAGCACCTCGATGCCCTCGGCGCGGAAAGCGGCTGTCACGGCCTCGCCGATGGCCGGGTCTTCCCGGAAGAACAAGGTGCTGCGTGCCAGGATCGTGACCTGGCTGCCGAGCCGGGCAAAGGCTTGCGCCAGTTCCAACGCCACCACCGACGAACCGATCACGGCCAGGCGTGCGGGAATGGTGTCGCTGACAAGCGCTTCGGTGGAAGTCCAGTAGGGTGACTCTTTCAGGCCCGGAATCGGCGGCACGGCCGGACTGGCACCGGTGGCGACCAGGCAGCGGTCGAACGTTACCTCGCGCTCGCCACCCTCGTTCAAACGGACGACCAGGCTCTGGTCGTCCTTGAAACGCGCTTCACCGTGCAAAACGGTGATGGCTGGATTGCCGTCCAGGATGCCTTCGTATTTGGCGTGCCGCAGTTCATCGACACGGGCCTGCTGCTGGGCCAGCAGTTTGCTGCGGTCAATCGCAGGCACAGTTGCCGCAATACCGCCGTCGAACGGACTTTCCCGGCGCAGATGGGCAATATGGGCAGCGCGGATCATGATCTTGGACGGCACACAGCCGATATTGACGCAGGTGCCGCCGATGGTGCCGCGTTCGATCAGCGTGACCGTCGCGCCTTGCTCGACGGCCTTCAGCGCCGCCGCCATCGCGGCCCCGCCGCTGCCAATGATGGCGATATGCAAACCGGCGCCCTCAAGTGCATCACGGATTTTTGGTTCATCTTTGAAATCACCAACCCGGATCGAGCCTTGATAACCCAATGCGGCGATGGCGGCCAGCAGTTGGTTGTGGCTCACGGCGGTGTCTGCCATGACTTGCGCGCGGCTTTCTGGATAGGACACCACAGCGGCATTCACGCCGGGAATCTTTTCCAAAGCATCTTTGACATGGGTGGCGCAGGATGTGCAGGTCATGCCATTCACGGTGATTTCGGTCATTTTTTTACTCCATTGAATTTCGGGGTGCAGCAGGCATCGGCTTGGCGTTTTCGTTGGATGGCGTAGATGGTCAAGCCGATGAAAATCGCCAGCGCAGGCAGCAGCACATAGTCCAGATAGCCGGTCAGCGCGGACAAGCCGACCACACCGAGCAAAATGACCAGAACAGGGGTGAAGCAACACAGCGCCACGAGGGTTGTGCCAATGATGCTGACCCGCAGCAGTGTCTTCGGGTCTTTCATGATCAGTTCTTGACTGATGATGGGTAGCCCGCATCCTCGGTAGCCTTGGTCAGTTTCTGCACGCTGGTCTTGGCATCATCGAAGGTGACCACCGCTTCGCGCGTCTCGAAGGTCACGTCAACTTTACTGACGCCATCGACCTTGGAAATCGCCTTCTTGACAGTGATCGGACAGGCCGAGCAGGTCATGCCCGGTACGGACAGCGTAACGGTCTGGGTGGCGGCCCACACGGGGGCAACAACGGCAGCGAGGGCAAGGGCGGAAAGCAGCTTTTTCATGGTGAACTCCTGTGATCAATAGAAAAATGGCACGACGTAGGGAAATCCGAGCGCGACCAAAACCAGCACGGCCACGCCCCAGAAAATGAGCTTGTAAGTAGCTCGCACTTGGGGAATCGCGCAAACCTCACCCGGTTTGCAGGCGGCTGACGGCCGGTAGATGCGCCGCCAGGCGAAGAACAACGCCACCAGCGCCACGCCGATAAAGATGGGGCGATAGGGTTCCAACACCGTCAAGTTGCCGATCCAAGCGCCGCTGAACCCCAAGGCGATCAGAACCAGCGGCCCGAGGCAGCAAGCCGAGGCGAGGATGGCGGCCAGCCCGCCAGTGAAGAGCGCGCCGCGCCCGTTTTGAGGTTCAGACATACGTTTGTCCTTTCGAATCTGAATTGGATAGCTTAAGCTTACTTCCGTAGTTATGTACGGAGTCAAGCGATATGGAAAACAATTTGGAGAACCTGACCATTGGCGTTTTCGCCAGGACGGCCGGGGTCAATGTGGAGACCATCCGGTTCTATCAGCGCAAGGGCTTGCTCCCGGAACCGGACAAGCCTTACGGCAGCATTCGCCGCTATGGCGAGACGGATGTAACGCGGGTGCGCTTCGTGAAATCAGCCCAGCGGTTGGGCTTCAGCCTGGATGAGATCGCCGAGCTGCTGCGGCTGGAGGATGGCACCCATTGCGAGGAAGCCAGCAGCCTGGCCGAGCACAAGCTCAAGGACGTGCGCGAGAGGATGGCTGACCTGGCGCGCATGGAGGCCGTGCTGTCTGATTTGGTGTGCGCCTGCCATGCGCGGAAGGGGAACGTTTCCTGCCCGCTGATTGCGTCACTGCAAGGGAAGAAAGAACCGCGCAGTGCGGACGCGGTGTAGCCCGAGGGAACTACGCCTTAGCGTGCTTTATTTTCCGTTTTCTGAGGCGACTCCAACGTCAGAAAAGACCGTGCGGTCGACTTTTGATATTTCGTGCTGTCGCCTTCTGAAAGTGACATTAAGGCCGGCGATGGACGCCTACCTCCCGCATGGCGAGGCGCGTGATCAGATGCCTGAGTCTGGTCATGGCATAGGTCGGTATTCTATTAAGTGTAAAAATGTTTGCAGTGACTCTGCAGTTTCACAGGGCACTGCGTAAGGGTTTGTATTTCTGGATAGATTTATATATGTTATAACGTAACGTTTATGGTGAATTTCAAATTATTCCTCTTTTGAAGTTGCCGCCGCCGCCGTTAACGTACTTTGATGTAATAGCGTGTAGTTCCCCATGAGCCATTACTGGTATTTCCCTGCCTCTCATATACCTGCTCGCTGAATAGTGGTAGTTCTTTGATTGTGATGATTTGGCCATTTTTCAGTTCTGGTTCACCCTCTTTGAGTAGAATTGACTCACTAAATCGATAGAATCTTCCTTCTCTTGCTATATGTCCGAGCTTTCTGAGGAGTTCAATAGCTGCGTCAAGTCGCTCGCTATTTGCGCGCCCTCTTAGTGTGCTGGGGCCATACTGCTTTATTTTGGTTAATGAAAGCCTAGTCGCTGCCCCTGACATCAGGTCGGTTAAGGCGGTCTCTCCTTTATTTCTATTTTTGAGTGGGTCGTCGTCGTAGGCAGTTGTGAGGAGGTAGTGTGCTAGGAGGTTTGCGTCTGTAACAATCTGTGGCTCGCTTGCCAAGTTTTTAATGAAGTGGCTTGAGCAGTTCTGCGAAAACTTCCAACAAAACTCCAAGGTGACGTAGTCAATTTCGGTATCGCTGTCTGAGTGGCGCTCGAAAGTATGCAGAATGGCCGCTAGGCGGCTGGTATTCTCCAGTAACTTGGAGGCGTGATCTTTTAGGTAATGGTATAAGCCGTTTTCCTGCATTTGCTTTTCAAGATATCGGCTGTACTGGAACCAGAGGTCTTTTGCTTGCTCCGAGAAAGATAGCAATTGGCGTTCAGGCAATACGGCTGATTCCAAGCGCTCACGGATGCGAGTGTTGAAAGCCTTTCGGCGTGGAAGCTCAGTTAGTTTTTGATCTGTGCGCTGACCAGCCATGGCGCGGGGTTTTACTACAAGAAAGCGTGCGAGGAAGCCTGTGCCGCGCGCCTCTTCGCCGCGCTTGCCCATAAAGCGGCTGATTACACTCGGCTGTGCCATTAGCGATAGTGTTAGACGGGCTTTTTGGAGAACGAATCCTTCTCTGGAAATGCGATCCACGATCACGCTGTTTCCATCCCATAAGGTATTGAGCTTGTCGAGTTCACCCAAGGCTTTGCCGCTGAAAATACTGCTTGCTTCGCTTGTTAGCAGGCAGCCATTCGGTGCGTTTTCGTAAAGCATCTGTACAAGGGCCTGGGGGGTAGTGTCCTCATAGAGAAACTTGGCCGAGCGAACTGGTTGTGGCTCGGCTCTAACATGCTCAGCGATTTCCTTCAGAGATGCTTGCGTGGCGGTCTCGTCTTCTTGGGCGGCATATCTGCTGTACATGCGCTCTAGGTGTCGTTTGCGAGTGCTCCATAGCTGATACTCGACGCGATGCTCCAGCAAGGCGTCTTCGTTGGCGCGATGCGCTGCATCATTTAGATGATTTATCGCCTCGAAAAAGTTGTTCTGTGTGGTGGTCTTGCGCTCACCAGAGTCCGCGATAGTTAACAGCATTAGCGAGGTCGGTGATGTATGTCCTGGCGGCATCTCTACATCGACATGTTTTTGGCAAGCGGTTGCCATTGCTCCGAAGGCGCACATCATCGCCATCTCACGGGAAACCTGAAGCTCCCGTGCTGCTTCGGTAACTGCTGCCTCAAACAGGCTGTGTTCGCGGAAGGATGGCCATCCCTCTAGGTTGGTAAGAGGGGCGACATCACTTGATTCAGTTTTTTCATCGTCTGTGTAATTCATTAATGTCCGCTTTTTTTGCTGTTTCTAGCAAAAATAGCAGCATATTGTGATTTTTTTCAGTTGTGTAAATTTTATTTTCTCTAAATTTTGGTATGTATCTCCGTCACTGAATCCAGCCAATGCAGACTCGATTGTGGTTTTAGTGGCCAGGGTTAGCTATGGCTGGGAAGTGTCATGGCCCATGTATTTGGGAGGACTCTGCCAGCCGTAAGGGCCTGGTTCGAGTGATTGATTACGTCTACCGGGTTGCTGGCAGTTTTTTTATATCGCCGTTGCCAATCCTCTGAGCCATACAGAGGAGCCCGCTCATGCGAATCATCCGACTGAAAGAAGTCATCGACTCGACCGGTCTCGCCCGGTCGACTATCTACAAGTACATCTCGGAAGGCACCTTCCCTAAGCCGGTATCTCTGGGCGACCGTTGTGTCGGTTGGGTCGACATCGAGGTGCACGATTGGATCCTGGCCAGGATTGAGGAGCGTGACCTGGCCGAGGGAGCTGCTGTGCGCTCCGCCAGCCACCTAAGTATGGCCAGCTAGAACTATCCACCTGCGCCATGATTGGCTTCGGCTGGTCATGGCGTTTATGTCGCATGGAAGGGGCTGGATTCTCAGCTAACTCCCCCAAGCTCCAGGTGATTCCATTTCTCGCCTAGCAAGGCAATGTTGCTCCCCATTGTCTTGCTAGGCCGGGATTGCCGCTGTGGCTCGGAGCGGGATCTAGTTATATAGCTCTAGACTATCAATCCATAACTACGCAATAGCCTGAACACTGATAGCCACACAGCCACCACTACCCAGCCAATGGGATAGGTCATCGGTTAAATAAAAACACATCACGCCCCTGATATGCCTCCAACCAATCAGGTGCACAACGATGACCCAACGACGCAGCTACACCTACCCATCACAGTCCGATATCGCCATCCGGATTGAGCGACTCGTCAACGCCATCCAACGTACAGATAGCCAAGCCTTCGGTATCACGTACTCGAAGCATGGTGATGAACAGGTCACTGCAACCCGGCTGTCAAAATACTTCGATGGGATCGAACAGATGGTCGCTCTGTTCGAGTGTGATGTGGTGTATGACTACAGCTCGCACTTGAACCTTTTCCGAGAGGCTTGTCAGTCCATTGGGGTTGAACTAAGCCCGTGCGGCATTACCTGCTTGGACGAAGGCGAAACACGCTATCTGAGCACCAGCGAGACGCTGAACGAACTGACCAAGCACATCCGAACGCTGCTCACCAAAAAGCGATACAAACGCTGGGAGCCAGATCGGCGTCACCAAGCGATTAAGCAGGAAGTTGAGATCGGTCGCTACGTTGATGTTGTGCTGGATCGTTACGCCCGCACCTGCGTGATTCGGTTGGATCTTTACTACCACGCCGAGGCGCAAGTTCGATTGCGTGTTGAGCACGTATTCGACGACCTGAGTCGGCTGATTGCTGAGCGTGAGCGTAAGCGAAACCCGATTTTCGACCATGAGACCGGCTACATATGCACCGTTGAGCAAGGCGAGGATCGGGGGTATCACATCCATGCGGCCTTCTTCTTCAACGGTGCTGAAGTGAGTGCCGATATCTACAGAGCGCAGCGGATCGGTGAGCTGTGGGAGCGTATTACCCGTGGTCAGGGCTGCTACAACAACTGCAACCTCGATAAAGACAAATACCAAGACAAGCTGGGGATTGGCCTAATCCATCGGCGAGACCTAAATGCTCGGGCTAACGTGCACCACGCCATGCGTTACCTGGTCAAGAATGACCAGCACCTGCGGCTCAAGCCTGAGGGCGCTCGTTGCTTTCGTAAAGGCCAGGCAAAAAAAGGTGTACAGGGCAGCCAACTGATCCACTGCCCTGCTGGAGTAATGTGAAGAGCAGGCCGGGCCCCTGCGTGCAGCGTGCTAACGCTATGCCTGTGGAATCCTGGCCTACCGATGGTTTAGGCTCCACCCAGGAATCTATGACTGAAGGGAATTCTGGGGTGATAGAAAAAGGAGAGCGCTGCCGGCAGTATTACCAGTCGGTATACGAACGGAATCAGTCAGACTGTTGGCGCTGATGGAAAATTGACCCACCCTGCCGATTGAAATTTGACCCAGGGCGGATTGCTGATTTTGTTACCAGCAACTGTGGATAAGTCTACCAGCGCAGCTGCTGTTGCCCCCACTCCTTCGCTAGCCCAGTTCAGTTGTTTAAGACCTGCCACACGCAGCCATGTAGCAGGCCGTCGTCGCCATGAAATCAGAACGGCTCATCGTCCTCCGGTTCTTGGCCGCCCTTACGCTTTCGCTCCCGTGATTTGATCTTGGCCTGGGCCGCCAAGCTACTGTGTTGCAGGCGATAGGACTCGTTACCGGTTTCGACGATGTGGCAGTGGTGGGTCAGCCGATCCAGCAGGGCGGTGGTCATCTTGGCGTCGCCGAACACGCTCGACCATTCGGCGAAGCTCAGGTTGGTGGTGATCACCACGCTGGTGTGTTCGTACAGCTTGGACAGCAGGTGAAACAGCAACGCACCGCCAGCCTGGCTGAACGGCAGATAACCCAGTTCGTCGAGGATGACCAGATCCATGCGCAGCAGTGCCTGGGCGATCCGCCCGGCTTTGCCGTCGTGTTTTTCGCGCTCCAGCAGATTGACCAGATCGACCGTGGAGTAGAAGCGCACGCGCTTACCGTGCCGGGTGATGCCGGACACGGCCAGCGCGGTGGCTAGGTGGGTTTTACCGGTGCCTGGCCCACCGATCAGCACCACKTTCTGCGCGGTGTCGGTAAAGGCCAGGCTGGCCAG
>NZ_JAYEET010000024.1:0-92314 GCF_034653255.1 Pseudomonas spirodelae
GTATCGGGCTTTGGCGATTATGGCCACCTCACCCCGCTGCGCCGCCTCATCCGCTTCCTGTTCGTCAGGCCAGCATTTTGCCTCGGGCTTCCTTCAGATTCGCAGTCGCCCGCGACACCCTTGCCTTCAGCTAACACTTCCCCTTGCCGGGTGTGTAGAGGACTTTCACCTCCAAGTCGCCAGGCTCACCACCACAGTGAACCCGACAGCGCCAGTCACGGCGCTACGCGCCATGCCTGGCGCACCACAAAAAAGCCGCCTGATCAGGCGGCTTTTTTACAGCAGTGTGTAGCGCCGCGTGAAAAATCAAAGCGTGAAGCGCGATAAATGCCGCATGGTATGAGTTTCACATGCGGCAACTGAATTACCAAAATTACGGATTAGGGAAAGGAGCGGTGGGTGGTGTAAAGGAGCTTGTGTACAGCGCCTTGCCCTTGGTGAACCTAAACTCGTCTACCCAGCCATGCCAGTCGCGCACACCTGGTGCGTTAGGGTCCTGACCAATCGTAACCTGGCTTACGTTATCAGCAGGAACAGCCGCACTGGAGCCCTGCAGGAACCCGTTAACGAACAGACGCAGGTTTGTACCATCGTAGGTTGCAGCCAGGTAGACCCAGTTACCCACTAAGACGGGTGAAGAACCGATCAGCAGAACCTCCCCCGCACCAGTGCCCACCTGGCAGAATGGGAACACCTGACCAGAGACAATCCTGTTACCAATAATCCAACCCGACACATAGCCCTCCCCCGCGTTGCCCTTACGTGCCAGGTAACGCGGCGTTGAAGTTGGCAGCGACTCAGCCCTAAACCAGCACTCAATAGTAAATGCGCCACTAGGGTTGAGCAGGTTGTCATGTGGAGTCGTCAGATAGTCGCCGTTACCGTCGAGCAGCAGGCTGGCACCTCCGAATTTGGACTGGTCAGTATCGATCTGAGCGCTACCGAAACGAGTCCAGACACGCCCAGACGCGTCATTAATCAGGGTGCTGCCGTCAACACCGTCAAAGTGCAGCAAGCTCGCTACGACCTCTTTGTTGTCGTAGTTAAAACGATGCACGTGGCGCTGCAGGCTTGCAATGGCACCACGCACAGACCACAACTCAAGAATGACGTCGCCGGTGTAGATGGCCCCCACAACTTGCGAGGTACCGGTTAGGCCAACATAAGAAGCCAGCACAGCTCCGTTATCTGCGCGCAGAACACGAGCGCTGTAAGTCACACCGGCCTCGGGTCCAATGCTGCCCTGGGTTGCGTCGATCAACTGGTCAGCCTGCATCAACCGATCACGGTGCGCCCACGAAACGGTCATGGGACCAGTGATTACTGTCGGGTACCCGTAACCATTGATTTTGAAACCACCTGGTGAATACGGGCGCCCCTGGCGCCCAGCCAATGCTAGCGAGTCCGTAGCTGCCAGGCCCTCCGCCAATTGCCCTTGGCTGGTATTGGTCAGTATGCGCGCCTGGACAATCACACCGCTGGTGTACTCAGTCTCGTCCGCCGCCTCGAAACCGTCGTAGAACCAAATACGCGCGCCCGCAGAGTGCTGAGCAGGGACGGTGTCGACGCAGCCGCGCGCGAGGGTCACCTGATTGGTGGTCAGGTTGACGGCATCGACCCGCACAATCTCGTCGTCGAGAAGTGCAGCCTGGCCAATCACGACCTGGTCCAGCTCTATCGCGCTGGCCAGTGCCGCAACAGTGGGGCCAGCCTCTGCTGACATTGCACTGACGAGCAGTGCTGTCGGACACCAATCGCCGGTGCCGCGCTCGATGAATGAGCCGCCGCCGGGGCGAGTCAGGATTGTGTAGCTGAGGGATAAACCCGTCGGACGAGCCGCCAGGGTACTGAGCCATGCGGCGGTTACGTCGACTAAGGCCAAGTTAGCCTGGTCAACCAGGCCGGCCAGTTCGCGATACGGCACCTCCATCAGCCGACGCAGTGCGGGCGCCGTGGGTGTGCGGTCAGGCGGTACATAGCCACTGGGAGGTACGGCGACAAACGATGTAGCCGGCAGGCCAAACACATCCTGCAGGGCGGTGATGGTGATCACGCCGTCAGCCAGGGTGCCGTCTTCAATTTTGCCAGCGCGCACCACCAGCACTTCAATGCCACGCTTCAGAGAGCGAATGCGGAACGCATCGCCTGGGCCAATATCAGCCGCACGGCGGTCGAGGCGCACCTTATATTTGCGCAGGTTACTGGCTTTGATTCGCATATCGCGCTGCGCGACACGGCCAGCCAGGTCTGCTGTCGGCAGCCAAGGGTAATTCACGGTCTCAGCAGATGGGCCGCCCTGACGCTGAGCGATGGCCTGGTTAACTGCACGCGCCCGACGACTCTCTCCAGTGATCGGGTCGGTGTACTCAACGAATAGCTGGCTCGGGGCGATGAGCGCGCTACTTGCCTCTTCGTCTTCGATGCTGAGCAGACCCCTATTCTCATCAAACAGCGGTAGCGCCTCGACGTTGTAGTCGTCTCGGAACAGCTTAAGGGTGATCAAGCCGGTATTACGGTCTGGCCCACAGTACGCCCCAATGTGCTCACACACCTGATCGCGGAAATCAGCCAGGGTGCCCGATGAGCGCTTCCAGCCAATGCACAAGCCAAACCCTTCGTTGTAGAGCTTCAGCGCGGCAGCACGGAATTCCGCGTCATCGAGCATTGAGCGATCGATGCCCAGGCCGTTCTCGCGATTGGTGTAAACCTCATAAAGGATGTGCGCCGGGTTCATGGCCCGCACCTGGCCGGCGGCCAGGTTGATGGCGCAGGTTTCGGGGTACCAAACTGCGCCGTCCCAACCCTTCAGCTGGCGGTACCGCAGCAGCTCCCACTTTTTTGGGTAAGGGTTGATTGAGGTAACCAGGCCAGAGAAAAACCCACCCGCGAAGCCTCGAAAGTTCGGTACCAGCCCGCCCAAGGCATCGGCTAGTTGGGTGTTAAGCGGTTGATCTTCGTCACCCAACATAAGATCAAGTTTGCCATTGATCCCACCTTCAGCCTTGTCACCGCCGAATAGGTCGGGGGCATTGATGCTGATGGTCTGGTTGGTGGTGGCGTTACCGGTCCAAGCGGTTTTACCACTGGCGCGGATAGTGAGGATGCCGTCGATGGCCTTGGCAATGCCGAAGTGGATATCGAAAGAATAGCGAAAACCGACCGTTTGCGCCTTTGGCTTACTGCCCATGGCGAGCCTCCTCAACACTGCGCACGTACTCAACCAGGTGCAGGGCCAACGCGTTGCCAGTGGCCACCAGCACTTCAGCATCGATGCCCTCACGCACAAAGGCCAGCCAGTCCAGCCCCTGCTCGGCAAAGAACGCCCGCGACTGCTTGGCGCAATAGCCGGTGCGCGTGGTCCAGGTAGGTACTGTGTGCAAGTGCTGCACGGTCACTATTAGGCGCTCGCTCACTTCTTACTCCCTTTGGTCTTGATAGCCTGGCTGCGCTGGTTGCGTACCGACAGCACCATCCAGTCCTTGCCCCACACCTGCCCGAATATCCATTCCTTCTCCGTGCCCTCGTCGCAACGTGGGAAGTCGAAGTCTTGGAAGGCGGCTGGTTTGGGCTTAGCCACCTTAGGTTGGTTAGCTGCGCTCATGAGGTAGCTGGCGACAAGAATTGCAATCTGTAACCACATGTCAGAACACCTGATCGCCGTCGAATGGGGATTTGCCGTCCATCTGCGGAGTGGCCCGCAGGTTGGCGAGGTTGTTGAACTTGGTGTGGCAGGTGCTGGCAAGGAAATCGCAACCAGGGAACACACGGACGGCCTGGCCGGCCGAGAGCGCCAGGGTGCCGCCGAGCATGCCCAGCACGCTGCCCGCATGTGACTCAATAGTGCGGTTGTCGTACTCGCCCTGGCCGATCGGCCACTCCACCGTGCCACCGGTAAACCAGCCATCCGGGTAGGCGGCGAACGCGCCACTACTAATAGAGGCACCTGTTTTCGACTGGATGGTGGTGTCGACGCGCAGTGGGTTGAGATCAACCTTGCACCAGGGCGAACCGAGGTAAGTGGTGCAGGTGCGGCTGTAGGTGTCGACCAAACCGGGCCGCTCCATTTCCGCATCGATGTCTCGGCAGGTGATGCTGCACTTATCGAGCGCCGGCCAGCGCACATTGGCGATGTTGCCGGTGTAGCGCCATTTGCGCTCTGGCTCGCCGTAGTGGCCGTCGTAAATGATGATGCCGATCAGCGCACTCGGCTGGCTGTTACGCCATGGCTCGGCGACCTCTATGTCGGCCGGGGCGGTGATCACCAAGTTATCTTGCTTGGCGACGCCAGACTGGCGAATGCCAGCATCACTGATACCACCGCGCAGCGTGCGATACACCTGCGTACCGATGGTGATGTCGCGGTCGCTGCTGTTGTAGAGCCAGCGCAGCACGCCCCGGCGAAACTCGTAGTAGCGAACCGGCGTACCGGCATCTAACGATTGCTCGCGGCTGTTAAAACTCATCGTCGCGCTCCTCGCGAAACACCGTTGCCCAGGCGGCAACGCCTTCGCTGTCCGTCATGTGCTCGATCTCCTGCTCATCGCTCTCGAAGCGCATGAGGTTCATCCAGCTGATGCGCGCAACCTGCTGCGGCTGCACCTCAACGCCTAGGGCGCTATCCAGGGCCACGCGCTCCACCTGGTTACTCAGCTCAGTTGAGCCAATCAACCGACGCATAAAAACCGAGCCATCAACCAGCTCAATGCGGACATCGCGGCGCCCCGGCTTGCCTGAGCTGAAGCGCGTGTAGCCGATGTAGGCGATGTCCAACGTCGTAGCCAACGCCGAAACCGTGGCCACCAGCGTTAGATCGTCCATGTGGCTCGGCACCCACACGACCTTTTGCCGGCCGCGCATGCCATAAATTAAAGAACGCACCAGGGCACGCGCCTCGCGGCCGAGGTCAAGGTGGCGCTGCCCCAGCATCTGCAGCGCGCGCTTGGCTGTGTCGGTGATCAGTGGCTGTGCAAAGCCGCTGTCGAGCGTTGAACGCAGGCGCTGCGCGCTGTGCGTGAGGCTCTCGCTGTCGTCAGGGCGGCGATCCCATACCGGCCTGCCTCTATATAAAGATGTAGGCAACCACTCCGGCCAGTCACACGCCTCAACAACCAGGAACTGCACGTCAGCCTCGATCAGCTGATCGGTGAGTTTGCTCAGTGACGGTTCTTCGAGCAACTGCGCCGCGCGGGCGGGGTAAAGGCGCGTTCCAGCCGGCCAGACCTGCTGAGTGTTGCGCTTGAGCTGCAAGCCGCCGCTGAGTACTTCCAGGATCTCTACCGTCTCGCTGGTGAAGGCATCCTCGCCGCGCAGCATGGCCAGGCCACCATCACGAAAATCCAAGTACTGCGTGGCACATGGGATGAAGTCAGCATCAGCGGCAAGGCTGACATCAAGCAGCTGGATGTCAGGCCAGATGGGCATCGACCAGATGCGATCACTCCAGCCGAACAACGAAAGATCAAGCAGCTGGCGCTCACGCCCTTCGGCATACACCGGGCCGCTGAACTCACGGCGCGGGGCCAGCCGTAGTTGGCGCCGCTGGCTGACCGCAGATTCGCTCTGCAGGATGTCGGTCGATGCAATTAAACGCTCACGGATACCATCTGCCCAGTCGGGCACAAACGTCCAGGCGATGATGCGGTTGGCGGCGATGCGCACACCCGGTGTTTCGGCGTTATCGAATAGCCACTCAACCACTGTATCAAGCACCGGCTGGCCTTCAGGTGTAACGCTGACGTCCCAAGTCAGCTCCTTCAGCGCCGGGAATACCATCGGAGGCGCGGGCTGACCGACAACCAGGATGCCGTCGGCGGCACCCTCGATTGATGAGAGCGTGCGTGGGGTTAGGTGGGCATTCCAGAGTTGTACCGGAGTTGTTTGGATTGAAACGACGTTGCCAAGGTCGAGTCGCTTAGGGCTGATGTGGATGCGGTGGTAGTAGTCGTCGAGATAGGCCCCCAACCGCGAGGCAACGACGGTGTGGCCGTTGGCTTCGACGGGCCAGTGCGTTGTGAGCAGCGCACCACCAGGTCGACGCACGCTGTCAGTCGCCGCAATCGGAGAGGCGATAAACTCGAAACGGTAAAGGTCAGCCGCGAAGAGCGGGTCGGTAAACCCGCCCTGCGCGGTCTCTACATGCTGCGCGTTGAGTACAGTCACTGTTACGGCCCGTCGTAGCGGATTGCGTAGCCAAAAGTGCCGGTGTGGTCTTTGCTTATCCAGGAAGGCTCGCCGGGGGCCCCACCGTTGCGTTCTACTGCGTTACGACGGTGCCAGGGGTAAACCTTCCAACGGTCGCTACCCAGTTCGATGATCTGGCCGGGAAAATAATTGTCGATACGTACGTGCCTTATGTTGACCAGGTCGGCGACCAGTGCAGTTTTGAACGATGGCCTCATCTTGTACGCCCGCATTGGAATCAGGGCGGCTTCATTGTTCCAGGCGCTGGGCTGGGCTTGAATCAGCTGCGAAAAACCCCGCACGCCAATTAATTCTCCCGTCAAACTCGCTTCATTGAGGTGCCAGCCGTGGCCGTCCAGATCCGAATGAAGGTATATGTCCCGCAGAGCTGAAAACGCACGAGGCACTGTGTTCCAGCCCCATGCACCAGATGTCATCCCACCTACTACGGATTCGATCGCACCTCCAGTGGCGACCCGGATTGCGAACGGATGGATCATAGCGGGGTCGACGGAACTGATTGGTACTGAACCGCGAATCGCGGATACCCACATCCCTGTGCCTGCCAGCCCAGCTACTGCCGACCCTCCGAACGAACACCACTGATACCGATCAACGTCATACTGCACGACAAACCAGACCTCATCAGGGCCGGTGAATACAAAACACTCCCACTGCGCTGGGTAGGTAACGTCCAGCGTGGCAGCGCCAGCCTTTTGCATAAGCCGCCCGAGCTGCACAGCATTCGGCATATCCCCCGACCCCTCAGCTGTGCGGCCAGTCAGCGATAGGTTCAGGCTATCGTTGGTCAGCAATAAATGCAGGCTCCCTTTACTCAACACGTTCGTGCCGGAGTTCCAAGACCATCCATTAACTGTGCATGCACTGATAAGCGCAGAACGCAGCGCGGCCATGTCGACCGCTGAACCACTGTAGTGAGCCATCAGCCGTCTAGCCTCATTGCGTAGTAGTCGGTATGGCCAACCCGGCCAACATCCTGGATCACCACATACTCGACGCCGTCTACCACTAGGGTATTCTCGACAGCGTTGTTGAACCCGGTGATATAGAAAATGCCATCGAGAGCGCCCCACAGGTTTGTGCTGTCGTGCAGCTCAACAGGCAACAGATGATAAATACCCCCTGTATCGCGCAGGTTCGTGTTGAGAGCTGATGCGGCTGTGCCTGCAATGAACGTATTGCTCCAGGGGTAGCACTGTGGTTGCATCCAACCATCGTTGCCGCGTAACCCAAGCCGAGGGCTGTTGCCCTTGTAGCCTAGAGTTTGGTTTGCGGTTGTATCGCTAAAACGCAGCGCAGCAGCCCCCGTAAGCATGCCACTGCACACCACCGGATACGGGTACTGACTGGGTCGACCGTATGGCAAACACTTGCCCACATAGGCGCTCTCATAAACCGGCGTGCCCACCTTCATCGCCAGGGCGATGCGCTGGGGGTTGAGGGTCAGCCAGTAGTCGATGCGGTTGTTGTGTGCCGGCACACCGCTCAGGCGCGCACCGGGCTGCGTGTCGAAGGTATTGCCCTGCACGTAGCCGGTGAACACGCCGGCCAGCAGGTTGTAGTAGTCGGCCGAGGCGTCCTGGTAGGTACGAAACCCGACAAAGATCTCCTCTTCGCCGGTATAGCCCACGCCCTTGAGGATCAGCTCGCGGTTGGCTGGGGCGGTGTCGTAGCGCAGCACCGTCCAGCCGTTGGCGGCGGCGAAGTCGCGGATGGTTTCCAGCATCTTGTAGTGGGCGAGTACGCCGCCCGAGTTGTCGACGAAACCGATGGTATGAGGCATATCAGATTCCCAGGATCTGGCGCACTTCGGCGCCGTTCTGTTGCAGGTAAACAGCGAAGTTCTCTTGGCCGGCTTTGCCCCAGGCCATCGCCGCGATGTCCTCCGGGCGCTGGATGGCATAGAGGTTGACGGCGTTTTTCACGTTGGTACCGCCCGTTTTGCCGGGCTCCGACATAGTCGTGGCACCCATACCCGGCGAAGGCAGCGCCGGTGCCGGCACGCCGGCTAGGCCGCCGGTGTTGTGGCGGGCTGGGGCCCAGTCGTTGAGGGCGGACATACCGCGACTGTTGAAGTCTTCCAAGAAGCCGAGTGCACCAGGCTGCTGCACAACGGCGGCGCGGGTTACGAACTCATAGTCGCTCAGCAGCGCAGGGATGCTGTCGCTCGTGGTGGTGCCTGGCCCGCGCACGTGGCCACCATCGGCGAATGCACTGAATGCCAGGGCGGCGATGACAGCAGCAAGGCCCACAGCAGCTGCAGTACCGAATGAGCCGATCGAGGCAGTTACGGCCGCCGGCGTCCATGCGGCTGTGGTGGCTGCGGCGGCAGCGGTCTGGGTTGCGGTGCTGGCAGCGGCAGCGGTGGCCGATGAGGCCGTCATGGTTGCGTCTGCTGCCGTTTTGGTTGCGACCACAGAGGTGATCGCCGCCTGCTGAGCCATTGTCGTTTGCTGCACTGCAGCGATTGCTGCCGGAGCGGTATCGATGATGCCCTTGAACATGTTCGACAGACCATCCGTGGCCTGCTGGGCAATCTGCTGCGCAGCAAGATCAGCCATCGAGCTGGCGATGCTGCTGAGAAACGCTGTAGCCGCTTCCTGCAGGCTCATCGTGCCGTCAGCCAACCCCTGCAGGGCATTCTGGATGCCAGTCTCGAAACCCGATTTCAGCGAATTGGTGAACTCATCTGCAACGGTGCGCAGTCCCTGCAGACGGACTTCCATATCCTTCAACCGCTCGATGGCACCAGGGTCGCCGGTGACGGCCGCCAGCTCGCGCATCGCGGGCAACATTTTCTCTACTTCGTCAGCGGTTTGCTGGTTGAGCGCGAGGATCTGCTGGCGCGCGCCAATCTGGCTAATCAGACCAGCATCCAGCTGAGTGTTGATGGTCTGCTCGCGCCGTGCCTGCTCAGCGAAAAGGCCATCGAGCTGCTGGTTGAGTTGATCAAGCTGCGCGCGAGCCTGCTCTACGTTGATCAGACTATTAACCAGATCGACGCCAGCGGTGTCACCGCGCGCCTGCAGACGCTCCATCAGCTCGCCGTAGCGCTGCTCGATCTGTATGGCTGCCGCACCGGCGGTGTCGCCTTGGGCGCCGAGCAGTTGGGCGTTGAGCCCGGCGAGCTGCTTGCCGTCGGCATCGATCTCGCGCTGGCGTTCGGCCGCATCAATGAGTACCAGGGCCGCTTGGGCCCGGTCACGCATGGCGCCAGCAAGGCCGCGCTCGGCCAGGTCGTATTGGCGCACCTCCGCAGCGGTAAGCCCCAGTTTTGCGGCTTGCTCTTCCAGGCCTTGCACGTAGTTCAGTTGCTGGCGGGTCGCCTGCTCGGCGGTGCGCAGGACGGCAGCAGCAGCACGTTCAGCTTCACGCTGGGCTTGGGTTGCGGAACGCTGAGCCTCGGTGGCCTTGCGCTTGGATTCGGCCTCGGCGTCGTTGGCAGCTCGCTGTTGATCGGCAGCGCTGGCCGCTGCCAGCATGCGCTCGGCCTGCTCACTGCTTGAGTCGATACCCTGCTGCTCGATGATCTGCTGAGCGCGCTGCACGTTAGTGAGGTTAAGCAGGCTCTGCAGCTGCGCCTCGGCCCCCTTAACAAAGGCATCAGCCGCTTTGGCGCGTTCCTTCGAGGCGGCAATTGCCACGCGCTCAGCTTCAGCCGCGTCGCCTTCCTGCTTGGCCTGCTCATCACGCAGACGGATCTGTTCACGTAGGCCCTGTTCCTCAGCAGCCAGACGCGCCTCAAGCGCTGGGTCGATTGGTGAACCGGCGCGGTCACCGCGCACGCCATACATGGCCTCTTGGCGACGGCGGGCAATGGTTGCCAGTTTGTCTTCCAGGGTGTCGTCACGGCCCACATCGAGCATGGCATCCCATGCTTCAGCCGCGACATTCTTGATGCCCTGCCAGGCGGATTGGATAAGCCCCAAATTACCCACAATATCGGCAGATCGGCTCTGCATCGCTTCGGCCAGCGACTCCATGGCCAACTGCGCAGCACCGGCAGAATCGCCCTGCGCTTCCAGTGCGGCGATCTGCTCATACACGGCCAGTGTCAGGTAGTTGTACTGCTCATTCAGCGCAGCAGAGGCCTCGGTCGGCTCCTCGGTCAGGCGCTTGAACTGGTCGACAGTAGCGCCCACCGCCTGGCCGACGCTGTTCTCCATCACCACAGCAGTGGTACCGATCAGCTCGATCTGGTCAGCGGTGAACTTACCCGCTGCGGTCACCTCGGCCAGCGCAGCAGCAGCCTGGCGCTGTGTACCTGAAACACCGTCAATGCGTTGCGCCATCTGCGCCAGGCGATCAGAGCTGATGCCCGCCGAGTTGCCCGTTAAGGCAATGGCCTTTTCAAATTCATAGGCTTCGGCACTGCCTTGGACAAACGCCGCAATGGTCGCGCCAGCGGCGATGGTGATGCCAGCAATGGCCAATGTGAGTGGGTTGATCGTGCTGACCAGCGCACGCCCAGCATTGGCCCAACCGCCGAACGAATCTTTGATCTGCCCACCTTGCTGCACCGCCACCAGCCAGATCGGCATGCCGCTGGCCAGGCTGGTGGTGATGTCGGTGATCTGCATCGGCAACTGGCGCATGGCCTGCTGGTATTGGCCCGCCGAGATGGCCCCGGCGCGCATGGCTTCACCGGCGCCCGTAACCCGTGTGCGCTGCTCCTGCAGCTTGTTGTTGAAGTCGGTGTAGGTGTCGAGGTCGATGCGGCCGCTGGCGCGCGCACTGCGCAGCTGCTGCTCCATGTTGTCCAGTTCGTCCAGCTTACGGATTACCGGGTCAATCTTGCCGAGCAGCTGTTGCAGCTCCTGGGCTTCCTGCTCAACAGAGGCAGCAGCTTGCTTGGCGGCAGCGGCTGCGCGCAGGTCGGCCGCTGCTTTTTGCTCAGCAGCGCGCTCGCTGGCCATATACGCATTCATGGCCTGGGTTTGCGCGGCGGCGTTTTGCTGCCAGCTGCTGCTGGCTTCCTGGGTGGCGGTGGTCGTGCGCTGCAGGCTGTTGGCAACACCATCGGTGGCGGCTTGTTGCTGCAGGCTGGCATCAACCATCAACCGGATGCGCGCCGCCTGTTGCTCGGCTGTTTCGCCTACCTGGTTAAGTTGGGTGCTTGAGGTGGCAGCGGCCGCACCAACCCCTTCCACGGCCTGCGCCAAGCCCTGCAACTCGCGCTGGCCTTGTTCCAGGTCAGTGCGCAGGCGTAGCGCAAATTCAATATCACCGCGGTTACTCATGGGCCGGCATCCAGCTGTAAGGGATGCCGCCATGCTCGCGCGCGCGGGATGAGTTGTATTTTTGACGGGGCAAAAACAAGCCGCCCGAAGGCGGCCTGGTTTACTTCATGTCGTCATATATTTTTGAAATTTCCGCGAAGTCTTTCTGCCGCGCATCGAACTTCTGTTTCTCGGTAACTAGCACCCGCTGGCCTGGTGGTACGACAGTGTTGCGTACCAGTTGGATTATTGCGTTAAACAGTTTCATCTTCATTTCCTCGGGGCTGAATTGAGTGCCCAAAGAAATGGTACCCGCACGGAAACCCCTTCATTTTTTGTACTTTCCCAAAAAAATAAACCCTAAAAAAGCCCAGGAATCTCAGCCTGAATACCGCTGCAAAAGGTTGAATACCGCCCACTTATGCCATCATTCAAGCCACTGCCAGTCCGAGAGCAAACAGATGCAATTGTTCAAGTATTTGTCCCCAGCTCGACTTGATGTTCTGAAGAGTCAAATGATCTGCTTTTCATCAGCCGACAACCTAAATGACCCTTATGAGCTTGCTCCGTTTTTTAAGGGCTACTTGTACGATGACGGACTCCGTAAGTCTCTCGTTTCTAGAAGAGATAAAGAAATTGAGAGGCAAAGAGGTTCGCGGGATGAGGCTGAGCTAGAACGTATCGCCAATAAAATGAATGAACAAATAGAAGTGGCCTGTGGGAACACCGCTGAACTAATGACTCGTGTGAGTGCCGGCTTTCGGCATAACGCGATCAAGCATGTTGGGCTTTTAAGCTTATCGGTGGCCAAGAACCATCCGCTGATGTGGGCGCACTACGGTGTTGATCACACAGGATTCATGATGGAGTTTGATGCTGATCACCCGTTTTTCCACCGAGGCGATGGCGAGCAATCACTGTTTGGCCGCCTGCGAAAGGTCGAGTATTCCAAGCTGCGCCCTGTTGTGTATTGCGACGGGGCACGACTGCAGGAAGACATCTTTCTAGTGAAAAGCGAGCATTGGGAGTACGAAGCCGAATGGCGGATGTTTTTAAACCTGAAAAATGCCGATTACGTCGTGGAGGATGAGGAACTTGGTAAAAAGTACCACCTCTTCAGTTACCCCATTGAAGCTGTCAAATCGGTAACCCTTGGCTGCCGCATGAAAGATGAGACCAAGGATGCAATCAGGAAAATCCTAGCTGCAATCCCTGAGGCCTCACGCCCCAAATGCTTAATTGCAAAGCTGCATGTGGAGCGCTTCGAGGTTGTAGAGCTGGAAGGCTGAGTTTTACTCCTGCAACGTTTTTAAGTGTTGCTCGGCATCCTTGCCGCCGGCATACGCCTTGTTGATGTCCAAGAGTGTCTCGGCGCGTTCTTGTTGCCGGGCACGGATATCGGCCTCGAACAACAGCAGGATCTGGCGCCGCGTCAGCCGGCCGATGGACTCGATGTCACCGTATCCGCCCCGGATGAGCCGGGCGTAGACGTCTGCCCAGCGAGGCGTTTTGCCACCTCGCGCTCGCCCACTATTCGGTCGCGGACGCAGCGCCAGAAAAAAGGGCCGTTGGCGATCCACCACTTCATCAGCAGCGCCTGGCCCTGCTGTTGGTCTTTCAGCTCCAGCACCTCTTGCGGCTCTACGTCGGCAGCGCGGGCCATCGCATGGGCCACTAGATCGGTGTGCTGCCCAATCAGCGCCAAAATCTCGTGCAGTGGCACCAGCGTGCCGCCCTTGGCCATCTCATACAGCCCATCAAGAAACGGCTGCAGCTCGGCCTGAAGCTGCAGCCCCTCGATAAACCCATACTCACGCACCACCACCTGGCGGCCATTCAGCTCGGCCACCAGGTTGGGGTGCAACACTTGCAGATCATCAGCACCTTCGGCTGCTGCAGGGGCGGTGATCACGTCGCGCTTCTTACGTGCCATGGTCGCCCCTTAGTAGCCGATGGTGACTATGCGGCCGTACTGGCCCAGCGGACCGGTGGCCGGCTTGCTTGCATCGAGCAGCGGCTTGAACGATACCGGCGCACTCGCCAGCTGGTTACCACTGCTGATCAGGCTCAGGGTCTGCAACAACCCAGGGCTGACCTTGTAAAACTCGACAAGCACCGGTTTGCCACCTTCGGCCAAGTTGATGCCTTTGTAGCGCAATGCCAACTCGCTACGCTGTCCGTTGAGCAGCACGGCGGACTTGTAGGCCGCATGGGCGTAGGCCACCTTAAGAGGCATTGTGGGTGCAGGGGTGGTGGGCAGCGTGGTAAAGGTCAATTCACCGAATTGGTCGTATTCGTAATGCTCGGCAGCAATGGTAACTGGTGCACCAGCACTATCGGTTACCACTAGGCTGCTGGGGCCAAAGTGATCGAGCACCAGAACATCACCGGCCGCTACGGTGCCTAGGCTTTCATCGGTCACCGTACCGCTAGCTTGGCTGGTAGCCGTGCCATCGGTGAAGCGGGCAATGTTTTCGGTACTCAGGGTGTGCATGGTCGCACTGCCCTCAACGGTGATGCCGAGTGAGATCTCGCGCACCTCGGCATTTTTGCCGGAGTAGCTCTCCTTGTGGCTGAACTTATCTTCGCCCAGGGTAAAGCTCAGCTCGCTGACATCGCCCAGCCAAACCCAAGGCTCAAGGCCCAGGGCGTTACGCACGGCAACTTCCAGCACGCCTTTACTGTAGTGGTATGTCTCGTTCACTTGTCACCCCCGGTTTTCGACGTGGTTGCGGCTACCTCAGCAGCAGGCTGAGCAGCGATTACGTGTTGCGCGAGCAGCCAATCGCGGGCGGGCTCACTGACACTGATGGTTTCACCCGCGCGCTTTTGCACGCCGGCATGGGTGTGGTCTTTCAACAGCGTGACCTGGTGCATTTTGCTCATGGGGTTGCCCCTAGTACGTGGGTGGTGTGGTAAACGTCGATCCAGAGCACGCGCTCTTGATCACTGTCGAGCACCTGGCCTTTGAGCCAGATGCAGGGCAACCAGCTGCCTGGTGTCCAACCGATCAAGGCTTCACGCGCCTTGCCGGCAAAAATAGTGGCTTCGTCCTTGGCGGCTTCGGCGTGCGGGTCGCGGTAGTTGCGGGTGCAAATCACCACACCAAACACCGCCGACGCGGCAGACTTAAGGCGTGGCTGGCCACCGTCAGCGGCCGGGTTGCTCTCAGCAGCCAGCACCACGTAGCAGGTGCCCGTGCGGAAGTCCTGCAGGCCCTTGAGCGTGTGATACGCGGCAGCGCCATTGACCTGTTCGAACTCGCTCACCCGCTCGCGCAGGCGCTGCTCGATCAGCGATGTATCCAGCGGTGCAAAGCTCATCAGAAGGCCCGCCGGCTGGTGCGATCAAACACGCTCGGCGCGGACTCAAAGCGCACGTCCAACTGGTCAGGGTTGCTGCTGATGGGGTCTTCGGCGCCGAGGCTGAACTCGCCTTTGGCGATCAGCCCCAGGAACTTCATCGCATCCTTGTAGTTGCGCACGATCGGGTCTGAATCCTCTTTGCCGCCGCGATCCTTGTGCAGCAGGTAGCGCGCGATATCGCGCACCCAACCGGTGACCAACTTAGGTACCGGGCTCAGTGGCAGCGGGTAACTGCGCCGCGCCAGGTAGCCGTCAATCAGGCTCTCTGCCTCGGTCACGGCATCTTGAATACGTTGCAGGGCATCATCCGCCACGGCGACCTGGTCAACCGGCCAGGCGCTGCGGTCGCCACCGCGCAGGGTGGCTTCCATCAGGTCGGTGGCGAGCTGGCGGGCGTTATCGGGCGTGGCCACTTGGGCCAGCTCACGCGCACCAGGGCGCTCGGCCAGGTCGTCGGGGGTGATGTATTGCATGGCTTATTGCACCTCGACCAAGCCGCTGAAGATGCCGCGCTCAACCTTGAGGTTGGGCTCGCTTTGCAGCTGCTCGATCTGCTCGGCTGTCAGCGCATCCAGGGCAATGGCAAAACCCTCACGGGTAAAGCGAAAGCCGCAGCGGCGAAAGCCTTGCTCAGGGACGGCGGTGATCCACAGGCCTTCGATATCGCCGTCATCGTCTAGGGCTGAGTCATCGCTGCTATTGGCTGCATCACTGCTTGCAGGCGCTGTTGCTGCCAGCGCCTGCAATCCAGTGTCTGCCGCCGGCTCTATGCCCACTTCAGCTTCGATAATGGAAACGAGTTGCTCAGGCGGTAACACGTCGTACTGATCGACCTGGAGGAACTGGCCGACATGGCGCAACAAAGGCTCGTCGAGATCCTGCAACAGGATCACATTCACACCACCAGCCTTAAGCGCCGCGATGTACTCGCCAACGGCAAGGCCGCCAACAACCAAAACAGTCGGGGCATCCTGCCCCTGATTACCGGCCTCCAGGCCGGCTGACGCTTCGCTCACGGGTTGTACGGGGTCACCGGGCGGCGCCTTCGGAATCGGCGCCGCGTTGTCGGTAATGTCCGCCGGCTGGTTGCCCAGCTGTTCGGCAGTGGCAGAGGCAGCCGCAGGGGCTGCCTTATCTGCACTCTTGGCCGGCGCCTTGGTGCTGCCGGTGGTCTGTCTGCGAGCCATGCAACCCCCTTACAGCCATGGCGTGACAAGCACGTCCACAGCGTTGCGGTTGATGTTGGTGGTACCGTCGATCTGCTCGGAGTTGATGATTTGCAGCGCCTTGGCGCGCAGGGTCGGCGGTACCACCAGCATGGTCGGCTTGATGCCCAGCTTTTTGCCCTTGTCGCCGGTCATGCCCTGCATCGCAGCCATGGCCAGGTTGAAGTTCTCGCTGGTCAGCTCCTGCTTGGAGGCATACGCCAACTGCCACAGGCCGTAACCGACGTTCAGGCGCGCATCCGTGCCGTACACGAACTCTTTACGCATAAAGACGTTTTCGTCGCGGTCCTGGTCGAGCGCCACAAAGTTGTAATTCTTGCGGCGCTGCAGGATCAGCGGCTTCATCACGCGGCTGGTGTCCATCAGGTACCAGGCCGCGCCAGCACCACCCTGGAAGTTGCTCACGCTGACTTCCTCACCCGCTTCGTTGACCACCGGGTGGTCGATATCGAAGAAGAACTGGCCGTCGTAGCACTTCCGGCTGAAACCAGCCGTCAGCATCTCGTACACCAGCAGCGCCGGGTGGTTGGCGGCGTCCTGGCCGAGCTGCGCCATCATCGGGCCGAACACACCGAAGGTGTCGTCTTCGATGGTCTCGCGAGGCACGCCCACGGTGTTCTCGAAGGTTTTGTTCTTGATGGTGTAGTCGTGCAGTTTCAGGTTCTGGATGATGCGATCACCCAGCCACTCACGAAACGCCGTGGTGCTGCCCAACCAGGGGTAGGTTTCCTGGCCGGTGGTGGACGGCACGTCCATCACGAATGGGGTGAAATCCGGGCTGATACCGGCGAACGCATTCTGGAACGCGGCTTTGTAGCCGGTGAACAGTGCCCGTAGGTTTTGCTGATTAATCATCATAGGGTGTCGCTCCTTTAAATCTCGATCCAGACGCCTGCGCTATCCACATCGCGGATAACGCCAGCAACCGAACGGCTGTTAGTGGCAGAGGTTTTGGCAACCGTCTGGTCGTCGACGATGTAGGCCTCGGCACCGATATCGGCGCGGGTGATCTCGTCGGTGGAGGTGCTGTTGGCGAACGAGAACACGCCCCGGCGCGTCTCAACGCGCAGATCACCGGCCGCGCCGTCGCGGTTGTCGACATGCTCCTGGGCAACGCCACGCGCTTTGAGCATGGTGGCGGTGCTACCCGGTACGGCGAACCCGGTGGCGTTCAAACACACGATGGAGCCGGCAAAAATGCGTGCTGCTGCAGCTACCGGGTCGGAGTTCTGCACGCCATCACGGCGCACGGTGTTGCGGTCTTTGGTCAGCGCGGTCATGGCTTATTGCTCCTCGGCCTTGGCAGCCTTGAACTGTTCGTGGGTCAGGCCCATGCGCGAGCACACAGCCAGCTCATCCGCAGTCAGCCCGGTTTTCTCGTCGGCAACCGGCGGTTTGCCATCGGTCTGGCTGCCGAGCAGCGCCGCGATTGGCTTGGCCTTGTCCAGGTAGGCGCTCAGGGATGCGCGGTTGTCCTTGCCGAGTTCACGCGCCCAGCTCTCCATGCTCTTGTGCAAGCGGCCATCATCCAGTGCGCCCTTGATCTCGCTTTCCAGGTCGGTTGCATCGCGCTCACCGAGGCGAGCGGTCAGCGCGGCGATATCGGCCTGCATGACGTCAACGACTGACACCGGCACGAACTTCGCTGGATCAACGCTAATGGCCGCTTTGGCCTTGAGGCCGGTGCACGCTGCGATAAGCGCCTCGCCATTGGCCTTGTCATCTAGGCCCAGGGCGTTGCGCAGGTTGGTGGTGTGGGCGGAGAGCGCGGCGACTGCTTGCTCTTCGGTGGTGTTCTCGGCGAGGCCGAGGGCGGCGATTAGCGCCTGCAGCAATGGGTTCACGGGGTTTTCCTCTGATGAGTCATCGAAACAGCCGAACGACGCGGCGGCACGCAGGCTGAGTTCCTGCATGCCGTCAATGGCCGGGGCATTGGTGAGCGCGCCCATCTGCACGTCCAGGACGTCGCCGGTGGTCGGGTGGTAAAGGAAGACGGGGCTGAAGTACTGGTACTCACCCTCGGCGATGTAAGCGGCGGCACGGGCGGTGAGCTGCACCTGGGCAAACAGGCCTTGGCCCTCGCGCCATTCAAGGGCCGTGTACCAACCCGCAGCAGGGGCCGGCTGGCCGTTCTCTTCTTTGAGCAGGGTCTGGTGCTCGTAGTCGACCACGCGGCGGGTCTTGGTGGCGTGGAAGCGCTCGATCACCTTGGTGGCCACGGCCTGATCGATGTGCCAGCTGGGCACTTTGATCTCGCGCCCATCAGCCGGGGTGAAATGGCCCGCAGGGGTTACCTGCAACCAGATGGTGTTGTCGTCTGCCACCGCGCCCAGCGAGAAACTGCAGGCGGCGAGTGCAACGGCGAGAGGGAGGCGTTTTCTGTTCATGTCGCCGAGGATGGCGAATGCGCGCGCGAGAGTAATTTTGCCGAGGCAAAAACTTGGGCGGTGGGGTTTAGCGCTGCGGCCGTGAATTGTGCCCGCTGAGTTTGCTGGCATGGCCGCTAGGCGTGTTTATAAACGCTATCAGCGCGCTGAACGGGGTTGTATGGATACAAGGGCCGCGCCTGAGGCCCTTAAAACGCGTTACAGGGCTGTTTTCAGCTTCCGCCAGAATTTGGCAGCAAGTAGCGCATGGCGATGCCGGCGATGGCGTAGTTGTCATCCTCACTGGTACCCAGCCAAGGGCGTGCCGGGATCTGGATGGTGTACGCGCCGAGGGTGACCCACTGCGAGAAATTGCTTTTGCGCTTGCTGACGAACAGATTGCCCACATCGCCTGTCTTTTTGTCCTGCCGAAAATAGGCTTGCTGACTACGCGCGGCCACATCGATGCTGCCGCCAAAGTGGTGCATGGCGCCGTAGATGCGGTTGGTGCCAAACACCAGCTCGTTATCGTTCACCTGGTAGCGCAGGGTGTTCTTCAGGAAGCCATCCAGGGTGAGGATCTTGTCGCGGTTCTTCTTTTTGCGCTTGAGGTAGGCCGGCGAGAGTGCCTGCCAGGGCGTGCCATCCGGTGAACTCTGGCTGGCAAAGCGGCGGTCGTGGGCCAGCAGCAAGTACTCGCCGATATCGCGCAACATCGGCTTGGGGTCAGCAACGGCTGCAGCGGCCTCGTTGATGATCGCCAGCGCCCCAGTGCCATCAAACTCGAACGTTGCCCCAGCCATGGCTCAGTCCTCGCGCCGATAGAGGCGCACACCCTGGCGCACCAGGTCGGTAATGGACGCGCCAGCCGGCACGATGTCCCAGCGCCAGGCATTGCCAGCCAGCTCGACCATCACCAGTTGGGTCGCCTGTGCGCCCAGGTTAAAGCGCGCCAAGTAGCGGCGCAGCACCTGCGATTTGCGCAGCGGCTCGGAGTACTCCAGGCGCGTCCATACCTCATCAGGTTGTAACAGCGTTTCAGCCAGCAGCGGCAGCAGCTCGCCCTGGCCCTGCACAGCAGGTGCGCCGGTGGGTTGCTCGAACATCGCGGGGCCAACCGCAATACGCTCACCGAGCACGTCGGTGAGCAGCTCGGCGGCGTCCAGCTGGGCACCAAAGGCATCGAGCGCACGGCGGGCATATTCGGCATCGCTCATGCCAGCAGCAGGCAGGCTGGCCGGGTCCACCACGCGCGGTACCGGCAGCGCATCCGGTGCCAAGCGATTGGGTAAACCCGGTGCAGCAGACGGGATCAGCTCCTCGCCCAGGCGCGGTACCGGCACCTGGCTTTCCAGCCGCGACTGGCCAGGGATGTGCTCAAAGCCGGGGTCGATGCCCTGCGGCACCTCAACCGTGCGCGGACCCTGCGGGCTGCGCTGGCCGATGGTGCGGGTCTCCCACACGATGACTGGGGCGGTATCCGGGCCGGTTTTGCCCATGCGCACCAGGTCGTCATCGCTCAGGGCACGCACGCCGCACTGGCAACCCCAAGCGTTGATCGGGAAGTGGTACTGCCACCACGGGTCATCCCAGCGCAGCACCATGCCGTTCCAGGCTTCGTGCTCCTCACGCGGGAACTCCACGGCGTCGCTGTGCAGGTACTGCCAATACGGGCGCTGCTCGCGCACAGCCATCAGTTGCTCATAGCGGCCCGCCATGTAGCTGCTGCGCAGGTTGGTTTCGTAGATCACCCGCGAGCGCCAGTTGCGCCCGCCGTTGTAGCTCCAGCCGTACTTGGCCACGATGCGGTCGAAGTCCTGGCGGAACTGCTCCAGGGTGGTACCGCCCTCAATGGCGCGCTGCACCGCCTGGTGAAAGTCCGCCACCAGGTCGTTACGGTTGGCGCCGGCCACCACAAACGCATAGTCATTCTCGCGGCCGTATACATCGGTCCAGCCATTGGTAGGCAGGTTGAGCTTGCGGCGCAGGAACTCATTCTGCTCGCGGAACGGCAGCGAGGTGGCACTAACGGCCATTGGCGGCCTCCTGCACGATCTCATAACGGCCCTGCAGGGCAGCCGCAGCCAGCGCCTGGGCCATGGCCTCGGCGTACTGCTCGATGCTCATGTCCGGCAGCAACTCGGCCAAGCCATCGCGGATCTGCTCCAGGCTCTCGGCACCCTCGACCAGCTGACGAATGCGCGCGATCCATTGGCCGGTGATGGGCTGCAGGTCATCGTCCAGCCGATCAGTGGCGCTGCGCGCGGGTTGTTGCGCGGTGGCCACTGCACGGCTGGCAGGTGGCTCGGGCACTGGCGGGGCAACGGGTGTTGCGGCCTGCAGCTGCAGCACGTCTTCACCCTCGCCAGGCTCAGGGATACCCAGCTTCTCCTGGGCCCACTGCCGCGAGATCTTCATGCCTTGCTCAATCAGTTTGGGCAGTGCATCGGCGAACAGCTTTAAGTCTTCCGGTTCCTGCAGGTCAAACACCAGGCGCGGGCAGCGCTTCCAGCTGTCGGCCAGGCCGTTGAGCACGGCGATCGGGTAGATCAGGTCGCGGCTCAAGGTAGCGGCCAATTGGCCAGCGTCGGAGTCGCGCAGGTCCATGCGCACTTCGTTGTGCACGTTGCCCAGGGCGTTGGTGTTGGTGCCTTCGCCGGTACCGCTGGTGAGTGTGCCACCGAGGATGGCCTTGCTTTGGGTGCGCTCACACCAGTCGATCATCAACTTGAATGCGGCCGGGTCGCCCTGGGCGCCTTGGAGAAACTCCATCTCCATGCCGATCGGGATGATGCCCGCCGCGCTGTGGCCGAGCTGGGCCAGCGCTTGCAGCAGAGTCATTTTCTCTTTATTGGTCGCGCCACCCGGATACTTGCCCACGCGCATCGGGATGCCGTAAATCTCCAGGAACTCAGCCAGGTCGCCCACGCTGTAGTTCTTGAACAGGTACGGCCACACCAGCACCCGCATCAGCGCCGAGCGCTCCAGGTAACCGGATTTAGCCTTGTGCACGTGGGTGATCCAGCCGAACGGCTGCAGGGCCTCACCGCCCATGGCACCGCGCAGGCGTATCTCCTGGCGCTTGCCGCGCACCAGCTGAAACCAGGTTTGCGGCCGGTAGTCGATCGCCTTCGGCAGCCAGTCACCGTCGATGCGCTGCCAACCGTCATATTCCAAGCAGGAAAAACCCTTACCGATGGCATCGGTCAGGTCAAACAGCATGGCCTCAAAGTCATCCAGCCCGGCCAGCAGTGCCTGCAGGGCTGCTGCGGCGTCTTTCTCTTTGGCCGTTGGGTTATCCGGCGGCACGATTTGCCAGGGTAATTGCGACACCGCACGGCGGCGCTTGCCCATCTCGGCGTGCACGTGGCCATCCTTCTCCTCGATGTCCTCGAACAGCTCGTACTGGGCAACGATATCGCCTTGCTCGGCAGCGTCGAGGATCTGCGCCAGCTTGCTCGGCGTGAGGCCGCGCGAGGGGTGGTTGCCAACCTCATGGTGCAGGCTGGTGAGGTGCGCGGTTTGCGCGGCGCGGATCTCAGCCAGCTGGATCGGCTGGCCGTCTAGGCCGAGGATGCGGGATGTAGTCACCATGCTGAAGGCTCCGGTAATTCGATGTCGTTGTCTTCGGGGGCGGTGTTGTCAAAGCCCCGGCTGTGGCGCGGCACGGCGGTGAACTCAATGGCACCGCCCTCCATGAATGAGGCGCGCACGGCCATCACCAGCGACACCGCGCTGTCGCCGTGGCGCTTGGCCTTGCTGTCTTGTGACTGCAGGTCTTTGGTGCGGCCCTTGTCGATAACCGGCACGCCTTTGTCGACCTTGATCGAGAGCAGGTCATCCAGGCGCGTTTGGTGGCGGGCAATCTCTAGGTTGAAGGCCTCCAGCTCGCCTTTGAGCTTGGGCATCCACAGCGCGTACCACGCCAGGTTGAGCTGCACCTGGTCGACCAGGCCTGCGCCGTAACGCAGTGCAGCTTGCTCGGCCAGATAGCCGCCGTTGCCGGTGGCATCGAACGCCAGGCCACTGAGGCGCGGCAGGCGATCGCAGATGTAGAACATGATCTGCCGCTGCGCCTCATAGGTGAGGTTGCGCAGCTCTACCTCAAAGGGCACACGCTTGCGCAGCATTGGGTTGATCTGCAGCGGGGTGAACACGGTCAGGTCGCCACGCCGCGCAAAGTCTTCGCCGAAGGTGTGGCGGTTGCGCGGGTTGAGGCGTGCCAGCTCGGGGGCGAGGTTCTCCTCGCACCAGGCCTGGATCTCGGCCTCGCGCATGGCCGGTGTCCACTGCTCAAACCCTGCAGGTGCCTCATAGCGGTAAATGCGGATGGAGTGGTCGGTGACCATCGCCTGCTCGATCAGCACACGGCTCAGGTAGGCACCGCCGGATTTCTTCGGCACGCAGCCGTACTCTTCCTCGGCCGACTCGATGTTGGGGGCGTTCTTGTAGAGCTTGTCGCGCCATTCCTTTTCGGCCTCGGGTGACCAGTCCTGGCCGGTGACGTAGCAGATGCGCTTATACAGGCCCTGGACAATGGCCTCGTCGAGGGTGATGCGGTGGATGCTGTAGTCCTTGCGGCCCTCGCGGGCATCCTGGATGTAGCTGTTGAACGCGTTGTCCACGCCGTTGTGGGTGCTGATCAACCGCACCTTGTTGCCCCACATGGTCAGAGCAAGGGCGGCTTTGAGCAGCTCTTCCAGGGATTCATGGAAGGCCGCTTCGTCGATCACCACGTCGCCCTGCAGGCCACGCAGGTTGCTGGGGCGCGAGCTGAGTGCCTGGATTTTGAAACCGCTTTTCGGGAAGCGGATCATGTACGCCAGGATCTCTTCCTTGCGGCCTTCGTCCCAGAAGGTTTGCTCGTACACATCGGCCTGGGCCAGCTCGTTGAACGCCTTGGCAAACAACGCACAGGCGGCGATGTACTCCAGCGCCATCTCTTGCTTGCTGCCCACGTAGAAGGTGTTGCACCCGCCACGGCGGCGCGGCTTAGCGCCGTTGATCACGTTGCGCCCGGCCTCGGCCCAGGTCAGGCCGGTGCGGCGCGACTTCTCGGCGATCATGATCTGGCTGGTGTCATCGAACCAACGCTGCTGGTACGGCAAAAACACCGCTTCGGTACCGGGTACCGCATCGGCCATGTCCTGGGGCACCACTACGCCATGCAGCTCCATCTCGGCGGCGAGGTCGATCTTGCGCGGGGCTGTCAGCGCCTTGAGGGGCTTGTCCTGGCTCATTACGCCTTACCCATCAGCACACGGCGAATGCGGTCTTCGAGCTGCTCGCTCATACCATCGCTACCGCGCAGCTCTTCTAGGCGTTCTTCCTGCTCTTTGAGCAAGCGTTCGCGTGCATCTTTCGCCACGGCCTGGCGCTCTTTTAGGCTCAGAGCGCGGGTCTCTTGGGCGTATTTCGCGGCGCGGGCAAGGTCGAGCACATCACCGATATCGGTCGAGTCTTCGGCGAGGGCGTCATGCGATGCGCGAGTGGCAAGCGTGGTGACCGCTTGGGCCAGCAGCGCCCCCGACTTATCGTCGAAGTTCTCGCCCAGCTCAGCGACCAGGGCCTGGCTCGCGGCCTGGATCTCGCGGTGGCTGCGCATGATCTCGGCAAAGCCCTGCTTATAGCGGTGCAGCGCGGTGCGGCTGGGCACGGGCTCGCCGGGGAACTGCTCGTCGAGTACTTCCTTCATCTCGTCGAGGGTCAGCCGGTCATCTCGCAACATGCGGTTGATGAGGTCACGCACCTCATCACGGGCTTTATCGACGCTGGATTTACGCGCCATGGTCAGGCCCTCGGCTTGCTGACGCCGGGCACGGAGGCTCGGCCTTTGGCCACGTCCTCACCGCGCTCGGTCAGCGTAACCACCAGCACAGAGCCAATGTCATCAACCGAGACCAGCGCCTGCTCACCCAGCCAGGTCAACTCAGCCCGCACCTGGTCACGGCTCGGGTGGTGGCCAAACTGGCCAAGCAAGTTGTGGATCACTGAGGAGTTGGAGCGGTACTGCGGCACCTCAGAGAGGATGCGCAACATCACCAGGCGTTGGTCCTGGCGCAGGAAATCAGAAAAGTGGGTGCTCATTACGTCCTCGCATTCAGCAGGTAGTCATTGATCCGGTCTAACGCTCGCGCTAAAGGGGCTAGCTCCCTGGCCACCCCCGCTAACTCGGCTTTTACCGCCTTCATGTCGCCGGCGAGTTCGTTCATCTGCTTGCCGTCTGGTAGGTGAATCAGCTGCTGCTCAACAGTGACGATGCGGGTGTGGTGGTTGGTCAGGCGCTTATCCAGCGCCTGGGCTTCGGCGGTTGACGCAGAGCGGCGTGCAGCCAGCAGCGAATACAGGCCGATCACCACCGTGAACACGAACTGCCCGGCCCTGGTTATAAAGTCCCAATCCATCAGCGTTGCTCCTGCAGGTAGTTCACCAGGTCAACCAAGCGGCCAGCGCACAGCCCGTATTGGTCATAAAGCGCTTTAAGTGCCACCGCTGCGGCGTCTGCGCTGTTGTCCGCTTGTTCAACGGGTGGCGGGCACTGCGCCGCGTATTCCGCTGGCAGCGGCCTCGGCGGCTCGATGCCGCGCGGTGTCGAGCTGCTGCATGACACCAGCGTCAAACACACAGCCAGCGCGCTGAGGCGCAGTAGATGCGAGCGCATCGCGGATCTCCTTGGTGGTTTTGGCGTCCGCCTGCTGGCGTGCACTGATGGTTTTGCCCAGGGCTTGGCTGGCGATGTTGGCGTCTGCGATCAGGTCATGGGTCGCGGCGATCACGCCCTCCAGGGCATCGAGTTGGGCCTGCTGGCAAGTGTTCACAGCAGCGGCCTTACCTTCGGCATAGCCCAAGTCATAGGCCGTGCTGGCGGCCAGCAGCCAGGTTGCCGCCAACGTGAAGCCCAGGCCGGCCAGCGCGCAGAGGCCGATGACAAGTCGATTGATCATCGCCGTCCCTTACGCCGGAACTTGCGCGGTAGGCGCTGCGCGAGACGTTCGCGGGGCGCTGGCGATGCGTACAACTCGCTGGCAGCGAGCCAGTTGCGGGAGCAAGCGGCAGGCGAACTGCTGGTCAACGTGGCGAGTAGAAACAGGGTTGGAATTCTCATGGCGGCTAAACCTCTCGGCACACACACCCGTGCCCCAGCCGGCGGCCACATATAGCGGCTCCCAGCGCAGCAGAATGGCGCGCGGGTAATGGCGGTTTTCACGGAAGTTGGCAGCCGAGCGGCCAGCGTTGTGCCGCTCGACGGAATCAAACCAGGCCAGCTGATCGGCGCCCTTAGCCGATGCCAGCCTGCGATCACGATTCACCCAGCCATTGCCGCCGTTGTAGCCCGACAGCACAAAGGCCCAGCGCTCGCACTCGCTGTTGGCCTGGTTTTGCTCGTACAGCCAGAGGTCAAACGCGACCATGGCGCGCAGTGCCCAGCCAGGGTTGTAAGGCTGCGCCGGGCCCAGGCTGCGGGGGTACAGCTCGCCCATCCAATCAGCGGTAGCGGGCATGAACTGCGCTAGGCCTTGAGCGCCAACTGGGCTGCGTGCATTTACGCGCCACAGGCTCTCCTGGTGCACTTGGGCGGCAAAGGTGGCGATGGGCGCATCAAGGCCCCACTCAGCATGGGCCGCGCGCACCAGGGTGCGGCGGTGCTGCTCGGCGGCAGGCGGGATCGCATCTGCTGCATAGGCGGGTTGGCAGCTCGCCACCAGCAGGGCCAAACCCAACAGCAGCCAGCCCAGCGAGCTGCCCACCACCGACGCTAAGACAAACCAAAAGACGGTGCGCATGGTTAAAGCCCCAGCGTCAGGCCGAGGATGCACGCCAGCACAATCAGCGCGCGGCGCAGCCATGCACCAACGATATGAATGCCACCGATGCACTCATGTGGGCGTGACGCGTCGGTAAACAGCGAGCGGTCGATCCAGTAACCGAGCACCGCGCCAAGGGTCACTAGGCCCGCCTTGTACAGCACAACCTGCAGCTGCTCAGGGCGAATCAGCGCCAGGGCAACCATTAGGCAAAGGGTGATGATCGTCCACAGCCACATACGCGGCAGGATGGAGCGGGAACGGGGCGTGCAGGATTGAGACATGAAACTCTCCGCGTGTGAGGTGGGCCATCCATGGCCTTGGCTGTGCTCATACCGGCAGTCCTACCGGAGAGAGATCACAGCTTCACATCGCGCGCGCGGGGAGTAATTTTGACGGGGCAAAAACAACAAAGGCGCCATTGTTCTAATGATTTTAGGCCCTGTTATCAGGGTGGACTAAGAAGATTTGGTGATCTTTGCTAGTTAATCCAGATGGTTACGTCCAATTTCATTGAATGAACTTTCTGAAAGCCCATAAGCCCAATCAGCTTGCCGGAGCCGTTCAAATGACAAAGAGGATGCTTGTGTTTACCCCACGCTTCGATCAATGAAAATAGAACTGGGGCTTCCGCCTGAAGAGCTTCTCGTGATTTTGGGAGAAAAGGATAGCTCTCTATAAATGTACCGAAAATCGTATCAGCATCTGACACATGATTTATTGTGATGACTCCAACGCTGGCTAGGTACTCTCTATTAACCTCCGAAATTGCTAATCCATCCTTTACGATGGAAAATAGCTTAATAGCAATACTCTCTAATTGGCCGGTATCCACCAATTGGTTGTGTCGTATGCGCCTCATCCAAATATGGTAGATGAGAAAGGCTATTTGGGGGCCGGTCAAGCGCGGTTGAATCCTTAAGGCATCTTCATAAATCAACTTTAGTAGTGGATTCTCATCTGACTCAAGGCGACCAATGACCATCTCAGCAAGCAAGGAAAGGTCTATTTGATCTCCTTTCTCAGCGCTAGCTTTAAGGGCGTCTTGAAAGCAAATCTGGGAGTCAGGCTTTGCAAATGCGTCATGAGTAACTTTGTCGGTTTTTGCTAACTGTGCAGAAAACTGCCTTAGGAATTCATCAGCATTTTGTCTCATGATTAATAAGGCTTCCTCACGCAGAGCCGGCAGCTGTCTCTCAAGAAATAATTGAACCAATGTTTCCACTTCAGCGATCTGAAGCCCGTGATAGTGCTTCTCGACCTTCACGTTCGCATCGCGGGCTGCTTGAACAGCCATGCCGTCCCCATTCAGGTCCTGGTTCTGCTCACCACCGATCATTCAGCTGACTCCTTCTTGGTAACAGACAAATCTTGTCCCGCCTGATACGCCTCGCCATTACCCTCAATGATCTGGGTCTGCTGAATAGTCTGCTTGGAAAACACGCCCTTAATTATCAAGATGAGTGCACCCACAGCTCCGCCGCTACCGAAAATCCATTCCCAATGAGCTTGTACATAGCGCAAAGCCTCTGACCCTATTTCCATTTGTGCCACCCCAAACTAGATGTTTCACCTATTCAGTGATCTGTAATAAGCCTGATTGAAATTGTCGGCGTCACTCGACTCCCATGATCATCTGATACCGCCGCTTGTACTCCTCATAGCTCAGCCCCTGCGTGTTCTGCAGATCCTGCAGCTGCTGCTCACGGTTCATACCTGCTGCATTGACTGGTACAGCTGTGGTCAGCGCAGCAGGCTGGGCGACAGCAGCGATGGGGGCGGGCACGTTAATCAGGTTCTGCACACGCGCGAGGCGGTTGTCCGGGCCGAATACCAGTGCAGCTTGCTGGGTGCTGGTTTTAACGTTCATCGTTACGATGCCGCTGGTGGCGTCCGAGCGGATGTACTGCCAGATATGCACTTGCTCGCCGTTGGCCAGCGTTTGCACCTGCCAGGGCTGGCCAAGCAGGCTGCGGGCATCCTCGGTAGTGGAAACCCCCGTGCGCAAAAGGCCGACGTTGTTCGCAGGGAATGGCGTACCCACGGTGGCCGTGGCACAACCTGCCAGGGCACCCACCAAAACGAGTGCAGCAGTGAGGCGTAATGCAGTCCGTTTCATCAAAAATCCCTCTTAGAAAATTCGCCTTACCAGCGAGCCGATCACGAATACAGCGTTAAATTGCCAAGGGTTGCTCAGCTGCACCGCGCTGATCGCTGATCGCTGGTCAGCCTGGCACTGGGGCCAGTTGCATGGGGATGGCTGTTGCGTAAGTGATTCCGAACTTAGTAGTTCTGAGTTAGCCGTATGTTCTGGCTAGTGCAGTCTGTGGTGCTGACGGTGCCCATGAAGGCATTCATCTTCACCGCGCACTTTTCGATATTCAGGCCATTGCGGCCATCGCTGCTGATGTTGGTGACGTAGGGGCCAGCAGTCGTGCAACCGGCCAGGATTACGATCGCAGTCAGCGCGGCCAACAGTTGTAGTGATTTCATAGAGCATTCCTTACTTTTTATGATTTTTGAGAAAGTACGACGGTTTTTTGGCTGTTGACGCATCGTTAGCACGGCAATTGCTCAGGGGGTATCAGATGCCACCCGTTTTCATAAATCACGGCTCAATAATCAACTGATACCGCCGCTTATATTCCTCATGAAAGGCATCATGGTTCTCGCTTGTATTTATCTCGGAACTTAGTGCGCATCTGCTCGCACGCGCCCTTAACGATGGGGTTACCTAACGACTCCCTCATTGTTTTTAGGCACAACTCATAGGCCTGGCGATCCTGGCGCATGGCGGCAACTGCCGGGTCATTGCCTCGCGCCCAGCTGTATACAATGAATACACCAAACAAGATCAGGATCGTCCAGAGCCAGGCATAGCTCTTTGGCTCCTTCAGCGGCTGCGCCCCGCAGCCGGGGCAAGCAGCAGCTTGATCCGATATTTGTTTCTTGCACTCCCGGCATTCGATCAGCGCCACTGAAAACCCTCCTGGTTAAAAGACAAGCCCCGTCAACGCTCCAAGCAAGAACACCGCCGTGATGTACTAAAGGTGACCCGCTTATGGAGGCCCTGCAGGGACAGCGGCACAGAAATCTGTGCAGGTACCTGGTACTCATCCACATGCTGCAGCACAGCCTTGAGTTTTAAAGGGTTGAGCCTGGTCAGTCCATTTACTCTCTCGGCATTAAGTACAAAGTTCACTGGCGCCGGCTACTCCACCAGGCCTGTATCAACTCGAATACAAACGGCAGTACATGCCACAGAATGAAGTACCCCAAAACAACCAATAGGGCGGATATGACGATTGTTTCCGTAAACCACTCTATACCTGCGCCCTCAATGCGCTGAGATAGAAAGCTCCAAACAATGCACACGGCCAAACCAAAGAGCGTCATCGCGAACTTGGCAGCTTCCTCTTTCTCCTGCTGGGTGCAGCGATTGCATTTCGCCTTATCTCGGTCGATAACGCTGTTCTCGCAAGATGGGCAGGCCTTGATCGGGTTTTCGATGTAATCCCGACCGGCTACACGGTTGTTATCGCCACTTACGTTCATGAATCCTTCCTGTCAGGTACTAATGTCCTAACTCGCATTAGATAACTGAGGTTTCTCAGGTGGTGCCGCGCAAAATGCCAGCACCAATTGCAAGCGACTATTCGTGATAGTCATTGCCTGCGACCCGATTGCCGCTCCCTGTCACGCTGATACCTAAACCCTCGCTTTGGGTTTTCGTATTGGCCCTGGGCTTCTTGCCGCCCGTCAGCAACTCGGCCAGCAGCGCCTTACGCGCCGCAGCTCCAAGGCCTCGATAGGCCTCCAGCAACAGTTGCTCGTCTGGAGGCAAATGGTGCGACGTCGCACCATTTGCATCTCCTGCTTCGCTCTGAGTCTCACCAGTAATCACGTACAGGACGTCAATTCCTGTCGGCGCTAGCCGCTCGACAAGATCAGCAGGGCAACGCACACGGCCCGAGACCACATCCTTTAAGCGCTGAGCGCTCGACTCACCCGCAGCTCTAGATGCCGCCGCCAGTTTCAGGCCGACGCGATCTAACTCCTCTCGCAGCCTTAGGTGTAAATGTCCTACCGAATCGCTTGACACGGTGTAATATTCCTACCAATATAAACCACACAAACCACACATATCTTTGCATCACAGGAGCCACCGACATGGCCACTGCAACCAAAGCCCTAACCGCCGAGCAGGTGAAGCAAGGCTTCAAAACGCGCGGCAAGACCATCACTGCCTGGGCAGAGGAGAACGGCTACACCCGCAACGAGGTGTATCGCGTGCTCAACGGACAGGCCAAGGCCAACTACGGCAAGGCGCACGATATTGCCGTGAAGCTTGGCCTGAAAGTGCCAGATGCCATCGCTGCCTAACTCCAACTAAACAAGCCGCGAGGGACACTGCAATGTCCAACAAGCCGCAATGCCCAGTCGAGGAAATCGACCTCATTCCACACCCGCTTGATGCTTGGCGCTCTGCGCTCAATGCGCTGATCGCTGTTGCACCTGGCGTTACTGCTGATATTGCCAGGCACCTCAAAGATGCCCGTGAAAAAACCCTGGTTTGCCGCGACTTCAGCGCTGCCAGCCAAGGCGAGGCCAAGCTGATCGACCGCCTGATGTTGCTAGGGGCCGGCAAGCTGGTGGGCAACCGCCTCGATACCGCCTCGGCCAAGCACAACAACAGCGTGTTCAACGAACTTGGCTTCAGCTGGCTTGCTCGCTCGATTGGCGAACCTCACGCGCTGCAGTCAGCTCATCACACAGCCAGCCCATCGTCCGTACAGCCTCTGCCTCATAAGGTTGCCCAGGCCAGCGGAGGTCACGTAACTGCTCCGGCTGGAACTGCCCCTGCACCTCAGCCACTGCTGCCAGGTGAAGTACTACTTGAGCCAGAGCATTCACCTGCGCTTTCAACACCTCAATCTGATCGGTCATAGCCATGTGCCTTCTTGTGAATGTACCTGATTCCATTGTTGGTTTTGAAACCCTTTTGCCTAGGTGCAAAAAATCAATTTGTTTGCTAGGCCGCTCTAGCGCGTGTGTGGGGGCTTTCCAATGAAGCGCCGCAATTGGAAAAGTGCTCAGCCCAGCAGCATTCGCCAGGCACTTGAGTGGTCGCTGGAGTACGCCAAAGAGCGGCACAACCTGAGTGTTGAGCGCATCGCTGAGCGCATGGGTTTGGCCAACCACTGGGCGCTCTATAAGTGGGCCAGCGAGGGGCGCATGCCAGCTGTAAGCATCCCGGCGTTTGAGCATGTATGTGGCATCAACCTGGTCAGCCGCTGGTTGGCCTCGACTGGCAGCAAGTTGCTGATCGATATGCCTACCGGCCGTGGCTGTTCTGCAAGCGACATGCAGGAGCTGCAGGCGGCACTGCATACCGCCACTGGCGCCTTGCTGGCCTTTTACAACGGCACAGCGGATGCCGACGCCACCCTCGCGGCCATTCAAACCGGCTTGGAGGGCCTGGCCTGGCATCGCGGCAACGTGCAGCAACACGCCCATCCGCAACTCGAACTGGGTGAACCCCATGAATGACAAGACCCGCACCAGCGACAGCGGTGGCCGTGTGCTGCGTGTGTTTAAAGCGCTGCGTGGCCACAGCCTTACTGGCTTGAGTAACGGCGACTTAGCCAAAGCCCTGGGCGAGAGCCCGGCCACCATCAACCGCTGCATGAACACGCTGATCGCTGAGGGCATGGCCACCAAGCTCGACACCGGGCGCTTTGCGCTGAGCATTGCCGTGCTACAGATCGCCCAGGCACATGCCAATGAAATGGCGATGGCGCAGGGGCGCATTAATGAGATCAACCAACGCGTGCTGGCTGGGGCCAACCGCTAACAACAAGGCAACAAGGAGCGACACATGGACTACCGCAAAGCAACCGAGAAGCTGTTGGAACACGACCCCAAGCGCAGTGCGCCCTTCCTAGAGGGCATGGCCGCTGTACTGCAAAACCGCGTAGACCGCACCCCAGTAACCAGCCCCTATGCCGTAGGTAGCGTTCAGGACGATGCCTTCTTGGCAGGCCGCATGCGTGCCCATAACGAATTCCGCAACTTGCTAATAGAGGCCAACAGCGACCGTGCTGCGGCTATTGCCCGCCTGCAGCAATTGGCCGGCACCGAGCGGAGGGCTGCCTAATGGCGCGTATTGCAAATAAAGGGGTGGCCCTCGTAGAGGATGCGCCGCTGAACAGCGACGTGTTGCTGGCCCAGCACAACCAAGTGGCCATGATGAATGAGGAGCAGGAGACCCGCGTGAGGGCTGTAGCTGACCAGCTCGGCTATCAGCTGCCGGCTGACTGCACCGACCCGGACCTGATCCAGCGCGATATCGCTGCCAATATGCGCCGCAGTGTCGAGGCTTGCCTGGAGGTGGGGCGCGGATTAGTGGTTCTCAAAACGGCATGCGACCACGGGCAGTTCTTACCTCGTCTCGAAATGCTTGGCATTGAGCACAGTGTGGCGAAACGCTTTATTCAGAGCGCCACTAAGTTCTCATGCCTCGGTAGCAATCCGGCGCTGACCAAGGCCCTCGGAAACCAATCCAAATTATTCGAAATGCTCGTGCTCGATGACGAGGAGATCCAGGAGCTGGAGCTGACCGGCCAGACCGGCGAGCTGTCGCTCGATGACGTCGCGACCATGTCAGTCAAGGAGCTGCGCAAGGCCCTGCGCGAAACCCGCGAGGACAAGGCCGCGCAGGGCCGGGTGCTGGCCGATAAGAACGCGCGCATCGATGAGCTGGCCACCAAGCTGGCCAAACAGCCGCTGGTGCAGGTGCTGGCACCCGATGAGGAAGCTAAGCAGCTGCGCCAGGAGGTTTGCCTGATGGCCTTTGAGGTCGAGGCACTGCTGCTGGGCAAGGTGCGCGAGGGCTTTAACAAACTGGTGGAGCACAACACCAGCACGGGAATGGATCACCAACTGTTCAAGGCTGGATTGGTTGCACACCTGGATGCCGTGCTGGGCGGCATACGCATGGAGTTCGGCCTGCCGGCAGAGCTTGATAGCGCAGCCGACTTTGGCTGGCTCAACCAGCAAGCGCAGGAATCCTGAGCATGAGCGCCGTTATTACCCAACGCCTGGTTGACCTGAGCCGTGCGCTGGACTGCGCGGGTAAAGGCCAGCGCACGGCGCTGTGCAAAGCGGCGGCGCTCGACCTTGGTTTATCGCTGGCGACCATCTACCGCAAACTGGAGGAGGTTAACGTGTCTGTAACACCACCCCGTAAGCGCCGCGTTGATGCAGGACAAAGCGATTTGACTGTGGATGAGGCGCTGGCCATCAGCGCGGCAATGATGGAGTCCGCGCGGCGCAATGAGAAACGCCTGTACTCACTCGGTGATGCCGTGGATGCCTTGCGCATCAGCGGCATGATCCGCGCGGAGACGGTCAACAAGGCCACGGGTGAGCTGCGCCCGATGTCGCTCAGCGCCATCAGCCGAGCCCTGTACAACTACGGCAAACACCCGGACCAACTGCTGGCACCTGCGCCTGTAACCGAACTGGCCAGCACTCACCCGAACCATGTATGGCAGATCGACGCCTCTATCTGCGTGCTCTATTACCTGCAGCCATCCGCCAAGGTGCCTGGCTTGCAGGTGATGGATGCTGATGAGTTCTATAAGAACAAGCCGAAAAACCTTGCGCGCATTGCCGCCAACCGCGTGTGGTCTTACGAAATCACCGACCACGCCAGCGGCTGGATTTACCTCGAATACGTGATGGGCGCTGAAAGCGGCGAGAACCTCTGCAGCGTGCTGATTAACGCGATGCAGGAGCGCGGTGGCAGCGACATTTTGCACGGCCGCCCTGACATTCTGATGATGGACCCTGGCTCGGCGAACACCTCAGCCATGGCTAAGAACCTGTGCCGCAGCCTGGGCATTCAGATGATCGTTCACGCACCGGGTGCAGCACGGGTAACCGGCCAGGTGGAGAACGCGCGGAACATCATCGAACGTAAGTTTGAAGCTGGCCTGCGCTTCCAACCGGTCGCTGACCTGGATGAACTCAACGCCCTGGCTGCGCGGTGGCGCGGTTACTTCAACGCGACAGCGGTGCACTCGCGGCACAAGAAGAACCGCAGCGCGGTGTGGATGAGCATTCGCGAGCATCAGTTGATCAAGGTGCCCAACGTTGAGGAGTGCCGCCGCCTGGCGGTGGCCGAGCCGGAAAGCCGCAAGGTCACCACCAAGCTGCGCGTTAGCTTCCAGGGCCGTGAATACGACGTGTCAGGTGTGCCGGGTGTGATGGTGCATGACCGCGTATTGGTTACCCGCAACCCATGGCGCGATGACGCGGCCCAAGTAGTGGCCACCGACGCTAGCGGCCATGAAGTGTTCTATGTGGTGCCGGCCATCGTGACCAATGAGCTGGGCTTTGATGTTGCCGCCACGACCATCGGTGAAAAATTCAGCCGGCGCGCCGAAACCCCGGCCCAGGTTGCCCGCAAAGAAGCCGCCAAGCTGGCGATGGGTGCCGAGACCCAGGACGAAGTGGACACCGCGCGCAAGGCCAAGGCCATTCCGTTCGGTGGACAGCTGCAGCCTTACAAGCAGATGGACGAGGCCGACCTGCCGGCCTTTATGCCACGCCGGGGCACCCAGCATGACCTGGTGATCCCGACCGTTGAACTCATGCCGCTATCCCATGTGGCCGCCGCCAAGCTGCTGCGCAGCAAGGTCAACAACTGGTCGGGCGAGTCAATGGCCTGGCTGAAAACCAACTACCCGGATGGCGTGCCAGAGGCCGAACTCGACAACATCGCCGCCAACCTCAATAAGCCCGCGCGCCCCGGCCTGCGTGTGGTGGGAGGTGAATCATGCTGAACCTGAAATACACGCTGGCGGATCTCGGCCAGCGGCAAATTACGCTGGCCCAGCACCTTTCGGTGAGTAGCGCGGCGGTTTCCCTGCTGATCAATCACAAGCAGTGGCCACGCACGCTCGACGAAGCTGATTTGCGCCAGCGCATTGAAGGTTTTTTGAAGGAGAAAGGCGCAAACGATTTGGCGGTGAATACCGCATTTGAAGAAGCGGAGCCTGAGCGCGCCAACGCCCAGGCCCCTGCACACCCAACCAAAAAAGCGATAGACGACCAGGAGTGCGAAACCATGTTGCTACGGAAGCAGGTGCTGTTACCAGAGACCAAGCGAGCCTTTTCGATTTTCCGCGATCCGTTCGAGGATCTGCAGTCCGTTGAGGACATGTATGTAAACCCGGATATCCGCTACATCCGCGAGGCGATGTACCAGGTGGCGCGCCACGATGGCTTTTTGGCTGTTGTGGGTGAGTCCGGTGCGGGCAAGTCAACCCTGCGCCGCGATTTGGTCAACCGGCTGAATAACGAGGGCGCACCAGTACTGGTGATTGAACCCTACGTGCTGGCCATGGAGGACAAGGGCGAAAAGGGTAAGGCGTTGCGTACCTCGCATATCGCGGATGCCATCGTCGACACCGTTGCGCCGCTAGAACGCCCGAAATCGAACCCGGAAGCGCGGTTCCGGCAGATGCATCGCGCCTTGAAGAACAGCTACGAGAGCGGCTTCCGGCATGTGTTGATTATCGAAGAAGCGCACAGCATGCCGATCTCGACGCTCAAGCATTTGAAGCGGATGCGCGAGTTGGAGTCGGGCTTCACCAAGCTGGTGAGCATCATCCTGATCGGCCAGACCGAACTGATGGTGAAGCTGTCCGAGCGCAACGCCGAGGTGCGCGAGGTCGTACAGCGCATCGAGGTCGCCGAGCTGCTGCCGGTCAGTGCTGCGCGTCTGGATGAGTTCTTGGCGTTCCGCCTGGCGCGGGTAGGTAAGAAGCTGGAGGACGTGATCGACACCAGCGGCGTGCAGGCGATTGCTGAGCGCTTGAGCAAGTCCGGGCGCGACAGCCAGCGCAGCCTTCTGTACCCGCTGGCGATCGGCAACATGATGGTGGCCGCAATGAACCTGGCCGTGCGAATCGGTGAGCCTGTCGTCACCGCTGATGTCATTAAGGAGGTGTGAGATGGCCAATCCGAATGTTGTCCCGATCAACCCATCGGCTGCCATCAAGCAGCACGCCATGCCGATGTGCACGGTGCTGACTGCCCAGTTGTCCGACGCCCTGGAGAAGGTAAACAGCATGACTCGCCGCCTACGTGCGGCTGGCGTCTGCGTTGAAACGGCATCGCCGCTGGACCACACCATTTTCATCGCCGCTGGCAGCGCACAGCAGCTTGCCGACACCTTTAAAAAAGAGTGGCGCGGCCTGTCTTGGACCACTTGCGACAAGCACACCAAGAACATGGTGCGCATCGATGGCGTCTGCATCGCTTGGCTGACACCGGTGAAGGAGCAGAACCAATGAGTACTGCTGATAAACGCTACGACACGCTGGTGATCCGTGGCGCAACCAGTAAAGAAGTACCGCGCGAGGCCGCAGGTTGTGAGGTTGTGGCGTGGTCGGCGGGTCATGCCATTGCTGAGGCTGGTGCGCTTGAAGCGTTCGTTGATGCTCTGGCTGGCGGTGAGTGTTACCGCGACATGGAGGCCATCGCCACTGAGGCCCAGCGCGTACTGGAGCTGTCGCGCCAACAGCGAGACCACGGCTGGCTGAGTCCTAGTAATGAGGAGAAGAGCAATGGCTGATACCCACCAAACCCCGGTGCCGGACGGCTACGTCCTCAACGCCGCGAACCATCTGGTGCCTGAACACCAGGTGCGTGAGCACGACAAGCTGCGTGACAGCGTGGCGGGTGACCTGGCCAAGCAGGCCCTGGGCATCAGCGAAGCGCTGGCAGCGTTCAAGGCCAAGGCGTTGGCCGATATCGCCGACCTAATTTCGCTCTCGGCCGACAAGTACGGCGTAAAGCTGGGCGGTAAGAAGGGCAACGTTTCCATCGTCACCTACGACGGCCGCTTCAAGATCGAGCGCGCCATGGCCGACCGCCTGACGTTCACCGAGGAGATCCTCGCGGCCAAGGAACTAATCGACCAGTGCATCCGCAAATGGAGCGAGGGTGCTGACCAACATCTACGGGTACTGGTCGACCGCGCATTCCGGGCCAACAAGCAAGGCCAGATCAAGACCGGGGACGTGCTGAGTCTGCTGCGCGTGGAGATCGATGATCCTGACTGGAAGATGGCCATGGAAGCACTGAAAGACAGCATTCAGGTCAACGGCACAGCGATCTACATCCGCGTGTACCAGCGCGTGGGCAACACCGACCGCTATGAATCCATCAACCTCAATATTGCGGCGGTGTGACATGGACCAGGACCGCATTCTCGACAAGATCAAAAAATGCATGGAGATGGCCAAGTCGAAGACCGCCAACCCCAATGAGGCCGAGATCGCCCTGCGTCAGGCCCACAAGCTGATGGAGGCTTACAACCTGGAGCTGGGTGACGTGCTAGCCAGCATGGCCTGCGAAGCGAAAATCGCTGCAGGCTCGGACGGCTCACCACCTGCCTGGCGCGTTCGCTTGGCTCAGGTTTGTGGCCATGCATTTGGCACCAAGCTGATTATCACCACTGGCTTGTTCAGCGTGGCTGGGTTCATCTTTGTGGGCTGCGGAGCGGCTCCAGAGCTGACCGGGTACGCCTACCAGGTGCTTGAACGCCAACTACAGAAGGCGCGCCGGGGGTTCTTGGCAGAGCCTAATCAGAAACGCTGTAAGCGCAGCACCAAGGTGGCGCGTGGTGATCACTTTGCCAACGCCTGGATCGATGCGGTGTACCACAAGGTCGACGCTTTCGCTGGAGTAGAGGACAACATCGCCGAGGCGATTGAGGCCTATATGGCCAAGCATCACCCGGACCTCGAAAAGTCTGAGATGAAGCGGCGCAAACTCAAGGCCCGCGATGAGTCGGCCGTAAACGCCGGTTACCAGGCCGGAAAGTCTGCCCAGCTGCACCAAGCCATCAGCCACAAGCCGGTCGCCCGACTGACGCAGGGGGTGTGAGATGGCTACCAATACCCGTGTTGAAGTGACCGTCAGCAGCGATCACGCCGGCTACAAAACAAAGGTGATTCGAGGCCAGCGTGGGTGCTGCACCTATGACGCCAAGCTGGCTGTGGAACGCCTGGCAGACAAGCTGTTCCCGGACTACCACAAGACTATCGAGCGCTTGGAGTGCACCGCTGTTGGCCGGCTGCACAGTAAGTGGTCGATCACTCCTGGAGAGCCTTTGCATGCCACTCGCTAAAGCCACCCTCAGCAAGATCCATATCGCTAAGCAACAGCTGGGCATGGAAGACGACATATATAGAGGGCTGCTGGCCCGTGTTGCTGGCGTGCGTTCGTCAAAGGAGCTGAACACGCGCCAGGCCAGCGCGGTGCTGGTTGAGTTCGAGCGGCTTGGCTTCAAACCCAAGCCCAGCAGCAAGGCCAAGGGCAAACCGCACAACGCTAAGCAGTTGGGGCCGCGTGTCGACAAGATCGAGGCGCAACTTACTGATATGCGCCTGCCTTGGGCCTATGCCGATGCGCTCGCGCGGCAGATGTTCAAGGTGCAGCGGGTGGCGTGGCTGAAAAAGGCCGATCAGCTGGATGCGATCATCGCTGCGCTACACGTCGAGCAGGAGAAGCGCCGGCTGCTGGGCAATGTGGAAGAGCTGCTCAAGCTGCTGGGCGAGCATGATCCAAACTGGCAGGTCGATTTGGAAGCCCTGCCTGAGGGCTGGGAACGCCGCCGTCCAATCCTCAAATCCTTGGTTGAAACGCTGCAGGCCGCAGCCTCTGCACGGGGGCTCGTGTAATGCAGATTCAATGTCCGTGCTGCGGCGAGCAGTTCCCGTTCGAGGCTGGGTTCGCTGATGCGGACGGTAAGCAGCTGGCGGCGCTGTTCGCCAAGCTGGAGCCGAAACTGGGGCGCGCGGTGCTCAACTATCTGCGTCTGTTCAGCCCGGCTAAACGTGGGCTGCGCATGACAAAGGCCATCCGTATCGTCGAGGAGCTGCTCGTCCTGGTCGAGTCTGGCCAGGTGCAGCGCGATGCTCGTACAACTGAAAGCAAGCCAGCGCCGCCGCGCCTATGGACTGCCGGCATCGAGCAGATGATCGCGCAACGCGATCGCCTGTCGCTGCCGCTCGACAGCCATAACTATCTGCGTGCTGTGGTGTTCGGTATAGCCGCTGACCCTGTGCAGATGAAGGCCATTGCACCAGCCAAGCCCCAGCGCTCAGCAACTACAGCGCAGCAGGATATCCAGGAGCAAATAGGCCGAGTCGAGGCCGATGTGCGCTTGGGCATCATTAATAAAGAAGAAGGCGAGCGCCGCGTGGCGGCGTTGAGGGGGAACTGATGTCATCGGCAATGGCTGATAAGCGGCATGAGCTGCTCAGCGATATCGCGGATCATGTTGCTGAGGTGCTCAAGGAGCACGGCATTGATGCTGATGTAACTGAACAGGCTGGCAATGCTGTGGCCGACCACCTGTCTCAGACGTGGGCCGGTTCGACTATCTGCATCCCTAAGGATCACCGCTTCAAACTGAGCAAGCGTGACCTGGTGATCCTGTCGGAATTCAAGGGCAACAATCACCACGCGCTGGCGATGAAGTACGACCTAACCGAGAATGCGATCTATAAGTTGCTTAAGCGGGTCCAGGACAGGAAGTTCGACCGCGAGCAAGGCAAACTCGACCTCGGCGACGGCCTTTCCTAGGCCGCCGCCACCGTTGCCCTAGCGGTAACTCTTTTTCAAACCCCATCCCGCTATTTACCGCCTCATTCCCTTATATCCCGCTTTTATCTAGCTTTCTCGGTTATATCTTTCTCACTCCTGCACAGCAGTGCCAGGCGTATTACAGGCCGGACATCTTCTGGATTGCACCACGCAGCTCGTCATCCGAGCAATCCGCGCAAGTGCCTTTAGGCGGCATGGCGTTGATGCCGGAAATCGCCTTGGCCAGGATGCCGTCGAGGCCGCCCTGTGCATCTGCACGCTCTTTCCATGCAGCGGTATCGCCAATTTTTGGCGCGCCTAGAATACCTGGGGTATGGCAGGCACCGCAGTGCTTAGCAATGATGTCATCGGCAGTACGCGCACCGCCGCCAGCGGCAACAGCGACAGCACCCACACCCTTGCACTCTTCACCCATCACGCAGACTTGGCCAACCGGCTTCAGTCGCTCGGCAATGGCATCGTCGGTCGTGGCCTGAGCAGTCACTGCCCACAGGGCCAATACGGTAGCAGGGGCTACCAGGATTTTTTTAATCAGGTTCACGGTACACCCTCTTCGTGGCTAGTCACGCTCGCGGCCACGGTTTCGCGAGCAGAACGCAGTATAACGGCAAGCCGCGAGCGCTGAAACCGCTCAGATTGCCGCAGGGTTATTTAGAAGGTGGCCGGCGTAGTCGCGCTGATCAACCGCGCAGGCTGCTCGAACGGATTACGGAAGCGATGCGGTTTACTGCTCTCGAAGTAGTAACTGTCACCGGCTTCGAGGATAAACACTTCACTGCCGACGGTCAGTTCCAACTGGCCGGAGACCAGCATGCCTGCCTCTTCACCTTCGTGGGCATACATCTCGTCGCCAGTGTCTGAGCCCGCAGGGTAGGTTTCATCGAGGAAGGAAATGGCCCGGCTCGGGTGCGCCTTCCCCACCAGCTTCATGGTGATGGCACCGCTGCAGATATCAGTCAGCTCAGCAGCCCGATAGACCACCTGGATCTGAGCATCCTGCTCCGCGTCCAGGGAGAAAAACTCCACCAGCGACATCGGGATACCCGCCAGCACCTTTTTTAACGAACTGATCGAGGGGCTTACGCTGTTCTTCTCGATCATCGAAATGGTGCTGTTGGTGACGCCTGCCCGCTTGGCGAGTTCACGCTGGGAAAGGCCTTTGAGTTTACGAATGGATTGCAGTCGAACACCGACGTCCAATGCTGGAGTCCCCCTCGGGAAGATACGGAAATGTGGCCGTATCATGGCATAGCGTTCAGAATTTACAACACTCGCGTTCAAACTCGTCTACAGCGACATACTCAGCCCCCGAGATAGAGCAGCGGCGCCCGCCGCAGGTTACAAAACAGCTGGTAGGGAATGCTGCCGGCCTGCAGCGCCACGTCGCTGGCCAGCACCTGTTTACCCCAGAGTTCGACCCGACTGCCCAGGCCAGCCTGCGGCAAGTCGGTGAGGTCGACGGTGAGCATGTCCATCGACACCCGGCCGATCAGCCGGGTCAGCTGGCCGTCCACGGCCACTGGCGTACCGGTCGGCGCATGCCGCGGGTAACCATCGGCATAGCCCATAGCAACCACTCCGACCCGAGTCGGCCGCTCGCTGATAAAGCGCGCGCCATAGCCCACCGGCTCGCCGGCCGGCAGTTCGCGCACGATGATGATCTTCGATTCCAGGGTCATCACCGGTTGCAGGCGCGCCGCCACAGCTTGCGCCTGCTCGAACGGCGTAGCGCCATAGAGCATGATGCCAGGGCGCACCCAGTCACTGGGAACGCTTGGCCAACCCAACAGTGCCGGCGAGTTGCGCAGGCTGACTTCGGCCACAATCCCTTCGCGCGCCTGCTGAAACACCGCCAGTTGCTCCTCGCTGCGCGGACAATCCAGCTCATCGGCGCGAGCAAAGTGGCTCATCAACACGACCTTCGCCACCTTGCCACTGGCCAACAGACGTTGATACGCCGCCTGGTACTCCGCCGGGTGAAAGCCGACTCGGTGCATGCCGCTGTCCATTTTCAACCAGACCGTCAGCGGAGTGCTGAGCGTGCTGCGCTCAATCGCTTCAAGCTGCCACCACGAATGCACCACACACCAAAGCCCGTGTTGTTCAATCAGCGGCAGCTCGTCGGCCTCGAAAAAACCCTCTAACAACAGGATCGGCCCGCCGATACCGGCCTCGCTCAACTGCAGTGCCTCTTCGATACAGGCTACGGCAAAGCCATCCGCTTGCGCCTGCAGTGCTTGTGCACAGCGCACCGCGCCATGGCCATAGGCATCTGCCTTGATCACCGCCAGCGCGCGCGCGCCGCTCAGCTCGCGGGCCAGTTGGTAGTTATCACGCAGGGCTTGCAAGTCAATCAGGGCACGGGCGGGGCGCATGGGGTTCTCGGCTGTCGGCAGGTATCAGTCTTAAAAATGGCGGGAGCCATTTTAGCGTTGCGCCGCAATGGCCCGTAAGGCGGTCCCGGATAACAGGCGCTATAGCGCTGCCACCACGGTGATTTCGACTAACACCTCAGGCTTGTACATGTTCGCCTCCACGCATGCCCTGGCTGGCGCAGCGCCAGGGGCCACCCAAGCATCCCAGACCTGATTGAACCCCGCGTAGTCGCGCGCCATATCCTTTAAGTAAATGGTCACGGAGAGGATTTTCGACTTGTCACTGCCGGCCTCGGCCAAAAAACGGTCTGTACTGGCCAGGGTTTCGAGGGTTTGCTGCACGATGTCGCCACTGTAATCATCGGCCAATTGCCCGGCCAAATAGACCGTGCCGTTATGGATAACGATTTCGCTGTGACGGGTTTCAGTGAGCAGGCGCTGTACTGACATGCTTGTGAGTCTCCTGGGAACGGCTGTAACGGGAAATATCCAGACCTTCGGCACTGATCTGCGGACGCTTTTTCGCCATCAGATCGGCCAGCAGACGGCCGGAGCCGCAGGCCATGGTCCAGCCCAGTGTGCCGTGACCGGTGTTGAGGAACAAATTACGCATGCGGGTGGCCCCAATAATCGGCGTGCCGTCCGGGGTGGCAGGCCGCAAACCGGTCCAGAATTCGGCCTGGCTCAGATCGCCACCTTGTGGATAAAGATCGGCGGTGATCATTTCCAAGGTTTCACGACGACGTGGATTAAGGCTCAGATCGAAACCGGCAATTTCCGCCATGCCGCCAACACGGATACGGTTGTCGAAACGGGTGATGGCGACTTTGTAGGTCTCATCGAGGATGGTCGAAGTCGGCGCCATTGCCGCGTTGGTGATCGGCACAGTCAAGGAGTAGCCCTTGAGCGGGTACACCGGCGCCTTGATCCCCAGCGGTTTGAGCAGTTGCGGGCTAAAGCTGCCGAGCGCCAACACGTAACGGTCAGCGGTTTCCAATTTGCCGTCGATCCATACGCCATTAACCCGGTCGCCCACGGCCTCAATGCGCTGAATATCCTGACCGAAACGGAATTCCACCCCCAGCGCCTTGGCCATCTCGGCAAGTTTGGTGGTGAACATCTGGCAGTCGCCGGTCTGGTCATTCGGCAGGCGCAGCGCGCCCGCCAGCTTGTCGGTCACAGCGGCCAAAGCCGGCTCAACACGGGCAATACCGGCGCGGTCGAGTAGCTCGAAAGGCACGCCTGATTGCTTGAGTACGGCGATGTCTTTCGCCGCGTTGTCCAGTTGCGCCTGGGTGCGGAACAGCTGAGTGGTGCCCAGGCTACGTCCTTCGTAGGCGATGCCGGTTTCCAAACGCAGTTCGTCAAGGCAGTCGCGGCTGTACTCGGACAGGCGCACCATGCGTTCCTTGTTCACCGCATAACGGCTGGCGGTGCAGTTGCGCAGCATTTGCGCCATCCACAGGTATTGATCGATATCGGTGGTGGCTTTTATCGCCAGGGGTGCATGCTTCTGCAGCAACCACTTGATGGCTTTCAGCGGCACGCCAGGCGCAGCCCACGGCGAGGCGTAACCCGGGGACACCTGGCCGGCGTTGGCGAAGCTGGTTTCCATGGCCGGCGCGTTCTGCCGATCGACCACCACCACTTCAAAGCCCTGACGAGCCAGGTAATACGCACTGGCTGTACCAATCACACCGCTACCGAGAACTAGAACCCGCATGCCGCTCTCCTCGTCGCGACCCAGCGCGACGGATAATTCTTGAGATCACAATTGAGCGCAGTATAGGAAGAGATCAGCAGTGCTTTTCACTATATAAATAGCTATATTTGGCGACAAATCTTGGCAATATCGCCTTCTACAGAGGGGTATCCACCGTGCGCACTCAGCATCAGAGCCGTCGTGAACTGGACAAAATCGACCGCAACATCCTGCGCATCCTGCAGGAAGATGGGCGCATCAGCTTTACCGAGCTGGGCGAGCGAGTCGGTCTATCAACCACGCCCTGTACCGAGCGTGTGCGCCGTCTGGAGCGTGAAGGCATCATCATGGGCTACCACGCCCGCCTTAACCCGCAGCAGCTCAAGGCCAGCCTGTTGGTGTTTGTCGAGATCAGCCTAGATTACAAATCTGGCGATACTTTTGAGGAGTTCCGCCGCGCCGTGCTCAAGCTGCCGCACGTGCTCGAATGCCACCTGGTGTCCGGCGACTTCGACTACCTGGTGAAGGCGCGGATCAACGAGATGGCCAGCTACCGCAAATTGCTCGGCGATATCCTGCTCAAGCTGCCGCACGTGCGCGAGTCGAAGAGCTACATCGTCATGGAAGAAGTGAAAGAGAGCCTGAGCCTGCCGATTGCCGAGTAGCGCCGACCCTGCAAAGTTGCATCTAGCGCTTTTGGGTATCGCTGTGCTCAACCCAACCTACACCAGCACCTGGCGCGTGCTGGCAATCAGGTTGTGCACCTGCTGCTCTACTGCAGGCTCAATCATCTGCTCCGGGCCTTGGCCACGCGGGCACGGCAGGCTGGCAGTTGTGCCAAACAGCCGGCAAATCAGCGGCCGCTGGTCATACACCGTGCAGCCTTGCGGGCCCAGGTGCACGCAATTGAATTCGGCCAAGGCGGCGTCGTGCGCGGCGTCACTTTTTACCGGCAGGCGCGACATTTCTTCGGACGAGGCCGTCACCGGGCCGCAGCAGTCGTGACAACCCGGCACACAGGCGAAACTGGGAATCTGCAAACGCAGCTGGTCGATTTTGCGGCGGGTGCAACTCATGGGTAGGGTCCTGAAACAGTGGCCGACATAGTAACCGCACGACAGCCCATTTCGAGGAAGCGGGGCCGATTAATCGACAAAAAGCCGGTTAATTGCCGATTACCTCTTGGCGTTTGCTAAACCCCGCGCTTATTCTTCGTAAAATTTTCCAAACATAATAATCAGGATTCCACACATGAACGCCCGCGTTCACCAGCCCGCTCATAGCAGCCAACACGCCAACTCCTATTACGCCGCCAGCAGCAATCGCCAACTGGCCTACCCCACCCTGGAGGGCGAGCTACGTGCTGATGTTTGCATTGTCGGCGGGGGGTTCTCTGGCCTCAACACAGCCATCGAATTGGCGCAGAAAGGCCTCTCGGTGGTGCTCCTAGAAGCCCACAAAATTGGCTGGGGCGCCAGCGGACGCAACGGCGGACAACTGATTCGCGGCGTCGGCCATGGCGTTGAACAATTCGAGTCGGTGATCGGCAGCCAAGGTGTACGCGAACTGAAACTGATGGGCCTGGAAGCGGTGGAAATCGTCCGCCAGCGCATCGAGCACTTCAATATCGACTGCGACCTGACCTGGGGCTATTGCGACCTGGCCAACAAACCCAGCCACCTCGATGACTTCGCCGAGGACATGGCCGAACTCAAGCAACTGGGCTATCGCCACGAAATGCGCCTGCTGCAACCCCAGCAGATGCATGAAGTGGTCGGCTCCAACCGTTATGTCGGCGGCATGATCGACATGGGCTCCGGTCACCTGCACCCGCTCAACCTGGCGCTCGGCGAAGCTGCAGCGGCGCAGAGCCTGGGGGTGCAGTTGTTTGAAGATTCCGCAGTTATGCGCATCGACTACGGTAACGAGGTGAAGGTGCACACCGCCCGGGGCGTGGTGCGCGCGGCCAACCTGGTACTGGGTTGTAACGCTTATTTGAATGGCCTGAACAACAATCTGGGCGGCAAAGTGCTACCTGCAGGCAGCTATGTGATTGCCACCGAACCGCTGTCCGAGGCCGAAGCGCGGGCGATCATCCCGCAGAACATGGCCTTGTGCGACCAGCGCGTGGCGCTCGATTATTACCGCCTGTCCGCCGATCGCCGCCTGCTATTCGGTGGTGCCTGCCACTATTCTGGTCGCGACCCGGTAGACATCGCCGGCTATATGCGGCCAAAAATGTTGGCGGTGTTCCCGCACCTGAAAGACGTACGTATCGACTATCAGTGGGGCGGCATGATCGGCATCGGCGCCAACCGCCTGCCACAAATCGGCCGCCTCAAAGACCAGCCCAATGTGTTTTACGCCCAGGCTTACTCGGGCCACGGCGTCAACGCCACCCACCTGGCGGGCAAGCTGCTGGGCGAGGCCATTGCCGGCCAAGCAAGCAATGGCTTCGACCTGTTCGCCAAGGTGCCGCACATGACCTTCCCTGGCGGCAAACACCTGCGCTCGCCCCTACTGGCGCTGGGCATGCTCTGGCACCGCCTGAAAGAACTGGTCTAACGACCAAGGGGCGTGATGACACCTATCATCACGCCTCCTCCCAGCAGCTCAGCGCGGCACCGCCACCTCGCTAAACGCCCCCCGCCGAAATGCCAGCCAAACAAACCCAGCCGCGCCTACTGCCATCAGCATCGGCAAGGCATGCCCGCTGATCCATTGACTGGCAGCCCCGGTCGACAGCGGCCCAAGCAGGCAGCCAGCGCCCCAGAGCAAGGCGATATGCGAATTGGCCCGCACCAGGGCATCGTCACGATAGCGTTGACCGACCAGAATCAGCGACAGGGTGTACAACCCGCCAGCGCTCGCACCGAACAACAGCAACACAGACCAGATCAGCGGCGTGTGCAACAGCAGCGGAATGCTCAGGCTGGATATCAGCAACACCACCCCACAACAGCGGAACAGCATCTGTCGCGGCACCCGGTCGGCCATCCAACCTAGCGGCAACTGCAGCGCGGCATCGCCCACCACCACCACGCTGACCATAATCAACGCCAGTTGCTGAGCAAAGCCTTCGCGCACCAGGTACACCGGCAGCAGAGTCAGCACCATGGCTTCGAAAGCAGCAAACAGCACCACCGCCCAGGAAATCGCCGGCGACGCTCGGCAGAACGCCAGCACACCGCGCCCGGAGGCACTTTGCGCATCAACCTTGGGCGCCCCGTCGCGACCGAGCAGGAGCAGGCTGCCGAAGATCAACAAGCCTGCCGAAAACCAGAATCCGCGGTCACTGTCGGTGCCTAGCAAAGTCAGCAGCAATGGCCCACACAGCTGGCTGAGCGCAAAACCGGTGCCGTACAGGGCCACTAAACGGCCGCGCAGACGGTCCTCGACCAGCTGATTAATCCAGCTTTCGCCGAGTACAAACACCACGGTTAGGGAGATACCGATCAACAACCGCAACAGCAGCCACAACGGATAGCTGGGCATGACACTGAGCAACGCCACCGATGCAGCACTGGCAAGCAGGCACAGCCGTAGAGTCTGCGGCGTACCGAACCAGCCGGCCAGGTGCCCGGTCAAGCGCGCACCGAGCAACACACCGACAGCCGGCATACCCGCCATCACGCCAATCGCAAAAGGGCCATAGCCCCACGACTCCAGGCGAAACGACACCAGTGGCAGGGTCACCCCCAGCGCCAGCCCGACAACGACCACCGCCGCACTGACGGCGAAATAGGTTGCCCATTTCATTTACTCAACCCCCATCCCTTGGCGCTAATGGCTCACTGCAACACGGCAGAAAAGCAACGGCCGGACTCCTGACGAGGAGCCCGGCCGCAGGCTTACTTCTGCCAAGCCGGCCACTGGCCGGCCGAGTGTTCTCGACTTACAACTTGATCCAGGTCGCCTTGATCTCGGTGTACTTGTCGAAGGCGTGCAGCGACTTATCGCGGCCGTTGCCCGACTGCTTATAACCGCCAAACGGCGCCGTCATGTCGCCACCGTCGTACTGGTTGACCCACATGCTGCCAACGCGCAGGGCTTTAGCGGCCAGGTGCGCCTTGGACAGGTTGCTGGTCCAGATGGCGGCGGCCAGGCCATAGATGCTGTCGTTGGCGATCTGGATGGCTTCTTCGGTGCTGTCGAATGGAATGACGGTCAGCACTGGGCCGAAGATCTCTTCCTGAGCAATGCGCATGGCGTTGTGCGCGTCATCGAAAATGGTCGGTTCCACATACTGGCCACCGGTCTCCTCCAAGGTACGCTTACCGCCGCAGAGCAACTTGGCCTGATCCTTGTGACCGGCGTCGATGTAACCGAGCACGGCATTCAGGTGGCCGGCATCGACCAGCGCGCCAACCTTGGTCTCGGGGTCCAGCGAATGACCGGCTTTCCAGCCCTGCATGGCTTCAACCACCATGGGCATAAACTGATCCTTGATCGAGCGCTCCACCAGCAGGCGTGAGCCGGCGGTGCACATTTCGCCCTGGTTAAAGCAGATCGCGGCAGCAGCAGCCTCGGCTGCGGCCTTGAGGTCTGGTGCATCGGCGAAGACGATATTCGCGCTCTTGCCACCGGCCTCCAGCCACACGCGCTTCATGTTCGATTCACCCGCGTAAATCATCAGCTGCTTGGCGATCTTGGTCGAACCGGTGAACACCAGGGTGTCGACATCCATGTGCAGCGCCAGCGCTTTACCCACGGTGTGGCCATAACCTGGCAACACGTTGAGTACGCCAGCCGGGATACCGGCCTCAAGGGCCAACTGGGCCAGACGCAGCGCGGTTAGCGGCGATTTCTCGGACGGTTTGACGATCACTGAGTTGCCCGTGGACAGCGCAGGACCAAGCTTCCAGCAGGTCATGATCATCGGAAAGTTCCACGGCACGATGGCCGCGACAACCCCTACCGGCTCACGGGTCACCAGGCCTAGCTCGTCATGCGGCGTGGCGGCGACTTCGTCGTAGATTTTGTCGACCGCTTCACCGCTCCAGCGAATCGCGCGGGAGGCACCCGGCACATCAACACCCAGGGAATCGCTGATTGGCTTGCCCATGTCCAGGGTTTCCAGCAGCGCCAGCTCTTCGGCGTGGGCATCCATCAAGTCAGCGAAACGAATCATCACGCGCTTGCGCTGCGCCGGCGCCATGCGTGACCAAACACCCGACTCGAAGGTGGCGCGGGCATCTGCCACGGCCAACTCAGCATCAGCCAGATCGCAGCTGGCCACCTGGCCGAGCACACGGCCATCAACCGGGCTGATGCACTCAAAGGTGTCACCCGAAACCGCCGCACGGTACTCGCCATGAACAAAGGCGCGCCCTTCGATCTTCAAGTTTTTGGCGCGCTGTTCCCAATCGGCACGAGTCAGGCTAGTCATTCGAACATCCTCTATCGCAAGTAAGGCGCCGCAGTTTGGCCGCACGCGCTATCAATTATTGTGCATGGGTCAGCAAACCCAATCGTGCCGGCAACACTAAACCAGCGGCTTGCACAGTTCCAATATTTTTTACAAATAGCGGCAAAGCCACCTTGTTATGTGCGCTTTATTAAACATAGACTGCCGAAATTGCCATCCAACTGACCACACGCCTGACTGGACCCTCCTATGAACATCGAGCAGATCGTCGACTTCGCCCAAGCCACCACCCCAGCAGAGCACTACCGCCCAGCGGCGGAAAAAGTCCTCAAGGGTGACCCTGAACAGAGCGTGCGTAACCACTACGGCAGCCCATGCGGGCAATTCAACGCGGGGATATGGGAAGGTGAAGTTGGCCAGTGGAACATTAACTACACCGAGCACGAGTACTGCGAAATTCTGCAAGGCGTCTCGGTGTTACGTGACCAGGACGGCAACGCCAAGACCCTGCGCGCCGGCGACCGCTTCGTCATTCCGGCCGGCTTCTCCGGCACCTGGGAAGTACTGGAAACGTGCCGTAAGGTCTATGTGATCTTCGAGCAAGCCAGTCACTAAGCGCAATTTATACGCCCTCCCTTCGCCCGCCTTGCGCGGGCTTTTTATTGCCTGCCATTCATGGCGCACCCTCAGGGCCTCGCCACGCGCGGTTAAAAATAGCTCTAGGCAATCTTTTAATGCCTGGGTGCTTACTCGGTTAAATCCCAGGCAAGAAAAAGCCCGCCAGAAGGCGGGCTTTTTCGACAAGGTGCTTGATCAATTACTTGATCTTGCCTTCCTTGTAGATCACGTGCTTGCGCACAACCGGATCGAATTTTTTGATTTCGATTTTGTCCGGAGTGGTGCGCTTGTTTTTGTCGGTAGTGTAGAAATGACCAGTACCGGCACTCGAGATCAAACGGATCAATTCACGCATGACTTTCCCCTTAAACCTTTTCGCCGCGAGCACGCAGCTCGGACAGAACGACGTCAATACCACGCTTGTCGATGCAACGCATGCCTTTAGCAGAAACGCGCAGACGGACGAAACGGTTCTCAGACTCGACCCAGAAGCGGTGATGCTGCAGGTTCGGCAGGAAACGACGACGGGTTTTGTTGTTTGCGTGGGAAATGTTATTCCCAGTTACCGGACCCTTACCGGTAACTTGACAGACTCTCGACATGCCTCAGCCCTCTAAAACCACATGCCCAACCCGGCATGGGTTGGCCGCTAATATTCAATCTTGGCGCGCAGCGCCGCGTATCTCGAGGGTCTTACCGGCCGTACCTGAAAGCGCAAGAACCGGGCCCCTACAAAAGAGCGCTGCTTTATACCAGAAACCCCAAGGCGCAACAAGAATAAACGTTCTTTCCTCAGTCAAGCCGTGCCGTCGTTTACCCCCGTAAAGCCAGCTATTGGTAGGGATTGTATAGATCAACCGCTCGTCGCCAAGATTCATTGCCCTGCTGCCGAGTAATGGCCTAGGGTAAAGCCTTCGTCACGCGCCACCTGACTCTGGAGTTTGTTATGCGCCTCGCCTTTCTCCCGCTGCTGCTTGCCCCGCTAATGGCTCCTGCACTGGCCCAGGCCAGCACACTCCGCGTTTGCACCGAAGCCAGCCCAGACGGTTTTGACGTGGTGCAGTACAACTCCCTGACCACCACCAACGCCTCGGCTGACGTGCTGATGAATCGCCTGGTGGAGTTCGATGCAGCCAGCGGTACCCTGCAGCCTAGCCTGGCGCAAACCTGGGAAGTCAGCCCGGACGGCCTAAGTTATAGCTTTACCCTTAGGCCCGATGTGAGCTTCCACAACACTGACTATTTCACCCCCAGCCGCACGCTGAATGCCGATGACGTGCTGTTCAGCTTCCAGCGAATGCTCGACCCGACCCATGCCTGGTACAAGGTCGCCCCCAGTGGCTATCCGCACGCGCAGTCGATGCAACTGCCAAACCTGATCAAAAGCCTTGAGAAAAACGGCGAGCACAGCCTGCGCTTTACCCTAAATCGTCCCGATGCGACTTTCCTCGCGACACTCAGCATGGGCTTCGCCTCTATTTACTCTGCCGAATACGCCGCGCAGCTCATGGCCGCCAACACGCCAGAGAAGCTCAACAGCCAGCCAATCGGCAGCGGTCCATTTATCTTCAAGCGCTTCCAGAAAGATGCCAGCGTGCGCTACAGCGCCAATCCGGCCTACTTCGCCGGCAAACCCGCAGTCGACAACCTGATCTTTGCCATCACCCCTGACGCCAACGTACGCCTGCAAAAGCTACGGCGCGGCGAGTGCCATATCGCCCTGTCGCCCAAACCGCAGGATGTAACGGCAATCGCTGCTGATAACAACCTAAAGAGCGTGCACACAGCCGCCTTTATGAGCGCCTTCGTGGCTATCAACAGCCAGCATCCGCCACTCGACCAAGCGGTGGTTCGCCAGGCAATCAACCTGGCCTTTGATAAAAACAGTTACCTGCAAGCCGTGTTTGAAAACAGCGCTGAGGCGGCCAATGGTCCCTACCCGCCTAATACGTGGAGCTACGCCTCCGAGTTGCCCGGCTACCCTCATGATCCGCAAAAAGCCCGAGAACTGCTTAAAACAGCCGGCCTGGCGGATGGTTTCAGCACCACCATTTGGACGCGCCCCAGCGGAAGTGTGCTCAACCCCAACCCAAGCCTTGGCGCGCAATTGCTGCAGGCCGATTTAGCCAATGTCGGCATCAAGGCCGAGATCCGCGTGATCGAGTGGGGCGAGTTGATTCGCCGCGCCAAAGCCGGCGAGCATGACCTGCTGTTTATGGGCTGGGCGGGCGATAACGGCGACCCGGATAACTTCCTCACGCCACAATTTTCCTGCGCTTCGGTCGAGTCCGGACTGAACTTCGCCCGCTATTGCGACCCGCAACTGGACCAGCTGATCGCGGACGGCAAACACACTAGCGACCAGGCACAACGCAGCCAGCTGTACAAGCAAGCGCAGCAAATCATCCAGCAACAAGCGCTCTGGCTGCCGTTAGCTCACCCAACCGCCTACGCGCTAACGCGCAAACAGGTCGAGGGCTATCAAGTCAGCCCCTTCGGCCGGCAAGACTTTGCCAAGGTGCGCCTAACGCCCTGATACCTAGAGCCAGCCGTATTCGGCCATCGACAGCGGCTCTCCATCGCCGACGATAAAGTGGTCGAGTACGCGCACATCCACCAGTTCCAGCGCCTCCTTCAAACGCCGGGTCAGCACCCGGTCGGCCTGGCTGGGTTCGGCGACGCCTGACGGATGGTTATGGGTCAAAATCAGTGCCGCCGCGTTATGTGCCAGCGCGCGTTTAACCACCTGCCGGGGATAGACGCTGGCGCTGTCAATGGAACCATGGAACAGCGCCTCAAACGCTAGCACGCGGTGCTTCGCATCCAAAAACAGACAGCCGAACACCTCATGCGGCTCATGGCGTAGCAGTGCTTTCAAGTAATCACGCACGGCCTGCGGGCTTTCCAGCGCCGAATCGCGGCGCAACTGTTCGGCCAGATGCCGCCGCGCCATCTCCAGCACCGCCTGCAACTGGGCGAACTTGGCCGGCCCCAGCCCCAAACGCTGACTGAACGAGGGCAAATCCGCCTGCAACAGCGCCCGCAGGCTGCCAAAGTCGCCGAGTAGATGGCGCGCCAGGTCGACTGCGCTTTGGCCGGCCACGCCCGTGCGCAGGAAAATCGCCAGCAATTCCGCATCGGTCAGGGCACCGGCACCCTGGGCCAAGAGTTTCTCCCGCGGGCGCTCTGCCGCCGGCCAGTCACGAATACTCATCACACCTCCTTGTGTTATCAGACGCGGCAAACCGCCTCACCCATGCACCGCAAAGCCAAGCCTGGCAAGCGTTTGGCAGTACTACTCGAGTGCAGGCTCTGTGCTATCGTAGCCCAACTTTTGCGCTGCGCTTGGCCTGGGGAGGTGCCGGCGCGGCGGTGAATCCATTTTTATAAAAGGCAGGCCTATGCAGCGGCTGTATCGGAAACGCATCATTGTTGGCGTAGGCGGCGGTATTGCCGCATATAAAAGTGCAGAGCTGATTCGCCGACTCAAAGACCAAGACGCCGATGTGCGCGTGGTCATGACCAAAGGCGGCCGTGAGTTCATTACCCCGCTGACCCTGCAAGCGCTCTCCGGGCACCCGGTGCACCTTGACCTGCTCGACCCCGAGGCCGAAGCGGCCATGGGCCATATCGAACTGGCGCGCTGGGCCGATCTGGTGCTGATTGCGCCCGCCACTGCCGATCTGATGGCGCGCCTGGCCCAAGGCGTGGCCGATGACTTGCTGACGACTCTGGTGTTGGCCACCGATGCACCCGTGGCCCTGGCCCCAGCGATGAATCAGGCGATGTGGCGCGACCCGGCCACCCAAGCCAACGCCGCACTGCTCACCACCCGCGGCCTGCACCTATTCGGGCCGGCGGCTGGCAGCCAGGCCTGCGGCGATGTCGGCCTGGGCCGCATGCTTGAAGCCGAGCAGTTGGTGCAATGCGCAGCGGATTGTTTCCAGCATCAAGCGCTGACCGGCAAGCACGTACTAATTACCGCAGGCCCCACCCAAGAAAACATCGACCCGGTGCGCTACATCACCAATCACAGCTCCGGCAAGATGGGCTTTGCCCTCGCTGAAGCCGCCGCCGAAGCCGGCGCCAAGGTCACCCTGATCAGCGGCCCGGTGCACTTGCCCACGCCCGAGCGGGTTACCCGCATCAACGTGATCAGCGCGCGCGACATGCTCGCCGCTTGCGAGGCTGAGATGCCGTGCGACCTGCTGATTGCCGCCGCTGCGGTGGCCGATTACCGCCCGGAAGTGGTCGCCCAGCACAAATTGAAAAAAGATCCCGCCAGCGGTGACGGTCTACTCCTGCAAATGGTGCGCAACCCGGATATCCTCGCCACCTTGGCAAGCCGCAGCGACCGCCCGTTCAGCGTCGGCTTTGCCGCCGAAACCGAGAACCTGCTGGAATATGCCTCGCGCAAGCTGCGCGACAAGAACCTCGACCTGATCGTCGCCAATGACGTGGCTAACCCCAGCATCGGCTTCAACAGCGAAGAAAATGCCATCACCATTATCGACCGTGAGCTCCAGCAGAGCAGCTTCGTGCAGACCAGCAAAAGCAAGATTGCTCGCCAACTGGTGAGTTTTATTGCCGAACGCATGGCGCACAACTGACGCCATACTCACCGACTACAGAGCCTGATATGCACGCCTTACAAGCCAAGATCCTCGACCCACGCCTGGGCAACGAATTCCCTCTACCGCACTATGCCACCCCAGGCTCTGCCGGCCTCGATCTACGAGCCATGCTTGAACAAGAGCTGGTTCTCGAGCCTGGGCAAACCGTGCTGATCCCCACCGGCCTGTCGATTTACATTGGCGACCCCGGTCTCGCAGCGATGATCCTGCCGCGCTCGGGCCTGGGCCACAAACATGGCATTGTTCTCGGTAACCTCGTCGGCCTGATCGATTCGGACTACCAGGGCGAACTGATGGTGTCCTGCTGGAACCGAGGACAAAACGCCTTCACCATTGCCATCGGTGAGCGTATCGCCCAACTGGTCCTCGTACCGGTGGTGCAGGCACACTTCGAGCTGGTCGAGCAATTTGATGAGAGCCAGCGCGGCGCAGGCGGCTTCGGCCACTCCGGCAGCCACTGATCGCTCAAAACCTAGTTCCAGGATGAATGTCGAGGAGACGCGGTATGAAACTCTTCACCCGCACGGCTAAGGACGCTGACGTACTGACCCCTAGCGCCCAATTGAGCAGTGCTTCCGCCGAACCGAAAACGGCCAGAAGCAACCTCAATACCCTGCTACCTGGGGTACTGGCGGCTGTTGCGGGCATCATCCTGGCCGGCGCACTGCTATGGTTTGGCCCGCTCGACAGCGCCTATCAGCAGCAACTGCGGCAACTCAGCCAAGCCTGGGGCGGCGGCCAGGCAACCGTATTGCAGAAAGCCCTGCAACAGCTGAGTGCTGACACTCAGGCAGCGGCGCGCAACCCACAACTTCTGCAAGCCCTGCAAAGCCAGGACATCAACCAGATTCGCGCAGCCGAACGTAACCTCACCTACTGGCACGGCGTGGTTGATGCCCACTTAAATGCGCGCAGCCAGGCAGTACAAGATGCGAGCCGCAGCGCGCCGATGAACTTTGCCGCACTGGACATGCTGCGCCGCACCGAAAACGGCCAAACGCCGGCGCCTGAAGCCTACAAGGTCGGCCAGCGTTGGCTGGTCTACAGCGCGGCGCCGCTGCGCCTCAGCGACGGTGAGCCGCTGCATGGCACCCTGCTGCTGGCCGTGGACCTTGAGCGCCTGCTCGCCAGCCTGCCCGTGATGCCCGCCGAAATCGGTCAGATTCAGCTGATCCAGCAGTTCAACAACACCGCCCCACAGGTGCTCGCCCAACGCGGCCAGGCCGAGGGTGCAGCGCAATCATTCGACACCGGCAACCCCAACTGGACGGTCAGCTTTACCCCCGGGCCGTCGCTGACCAGCCCCGTATTTTCTCCGCTGATGCTCGCCCTTGCCGGGCTGCTCGCACTGGCGGGTGCGATTATCGGCCTCTACCTGTTACAGAGCCGCCTGCAACGCCACCTGCTGAGCGACGTAACGCAGCTGGGCCAGATGCTCAAGGAGCTGTCCGCTGGCAAGGCCGTCAAAGCCTTTAGCCTGAGCTTGCCCACCCTGGACATCCTCGCGCAGAGCCTGGCACGCCTGCCGCGCCGCGCCAGCGCGTCGACTGCAACAGCAGATGCCAACCCAGAGCGCGGCGCTGCCATGCAAGCACCTGCTGAGTCGATGCTCGACCCGTTGTTTCAGGACACCGATATCCTCGACATCGATATTCTCGACGAAGACCAGGATTTGCTCGGCCTCGATGAGCCGGCCCCTGTCCCAGTGCAAACAAAAGCGCCAACGCTACCGGCCGACATCTTCCGCGCCTACGACATTCGTGGTGTGGTCGGCCGCACCCTGAACGCCGAAACCGCTTATTGGATTGGCCGCGCCATTGGCTCGCAGAGCATTGCCCAGGGCGAACCGAACATCGCCGTCGGCCGTGATGGTCGACTGTCCGGCCCAGAGCTGGCGCAGCAACTAATCCAAGGCCTACTCGATTGCGGCTGTCACGTCAGCGATGTCGGCATGGTGCCAACGCCTGTGGTGTATTACGCCGGGCATATCCTCACCGGCAAATCGGCGGTGATGCTGACCGGTAGCCATAATCCGCGCGACTACAACGGTTTCAAGATCGTGATCGCCGGCGACACCCTGGCCAACGAGCAGATTCAGGCCCTAAAAGCACGTATCGACAACAACGACCTGGCCAGCGGCGTTGGTACGGTCGAGCAGGTTGACGTGCTGGATCGCTACCTCAAGCAAATTCGCGACGACATCGCCATGGCCAAGCCCATGCGCGTGGTCGTTGACTGCGGCAATGGTGTGGCCGGCGTGATCGCCCCACAACTGCTTGAGTCGCTGGGTTGCTCGGTGATTCCGCTTTACTGCGAAGTCGACGGCAACTTCCCCAATCACCACCCGGACCCCGGCAAGCCGGAAAACCTGGCGGACCTGATCGCCAAGGTGAAAAGCGAGAACGCCGATATCGGCCTGGCCTTCGATGGTGATGGCGATCGCGTCGGCGTGGTGACCAATACCGGCGCCATCGTCTATCCAGACCGCCTGCTGATGCTGTTCGCCAAGGATGTGGTGTCGCGCAACCCTGGGGCCGACATCATTTTCGACGTCAAATGCACGCGCCGCCTGACCCCATTGATCAGCGGCTATGGCGGTCGCCCGGTGATGTGGAAAACCGGCCATTCGTTGATCAAGAAGAAAATGAAGGAAACCGGCGCGCTGCTGGCGGGCGAAATGAGCGGGCATATTTTCTTCAAGGAACGTTGGTTCGGTTTCGACGACGGCATCTACGCCGCAGCCCGCCTGCTGGAGATTCTCAGCCAGGATCGCCGCGACGCCGATCACGTGTTCAGCGCCTTCCCCAATGATATTTCCACCCCGGAAATCAATATCGAGGTGACCGAGCAGAGCAAGTTCAGCATCATCGAACGCCTGCAGCGCGATGGCATATGGGGTGAAGGCAATATCACCAGCCTCGACGGTATACGCGTCGACTACCCCAAAGGCTGGGGCCTGGTGCGCGCGTCCAACACCACACCAGTACTGGTGTTGCGCTTCGAGGCGGAAACCGAACAGGAACTCGAACGGATTAAAGAAGTATTCCGCGCCCAGCTTTACAGCGCTGTGCCCGACCTCGACCTGCCGTTCTGATTAATGAGCGAATTTTTTACAGGAGCCCCGCATGACCCTCGAACGTGATGCCGCCACCAACGTCGCCAAGGTATTGTCCGAAGCATTGCCCTATATCCGCCGCTTCGTGGGCAAGACCCTGGTGATCAAATACGGCGGCAACGCCATGGAAAGCGAAGAACTCAAGCAAGGCTTCGCCCGTGACATCGTGCTGATGAAGGCCGTGGGCATCAACCCCGTGGTGGTGCATGGCGGTGGCCCGCAAATCGGCGACCTACTCAAGCGCCTGAGCATCGAAAGCCACTTTATCGACGGCATGCGCGTCACCGACACCGCCACCATGGATGTGGTGGAGATGGTGCTCGGCGGCCAGGTCAACAAAAGCATCGTCAACCTGATCAACCAGCATGGGGGCAGCGCCATCGGCCTGACCGGTAAAGATGCTCAACTGATCCGAGCGAAGAAGCTCAAGGTCAGCCGACAAACACCGGAGATGACCCAGCCAGAGATCATCGACATTGGTCATGTGGGTGAAGTCACCGGGATCAATACCGACCTGCTCAACATGCTGGTCAAGGGCGACTTTATTCCCGTCATCGCGCCGATTGGCGTCGGTGCAAACGGCGAGTCCTACAACATCAATGCCGACTTGGTGGCTGGCAAAGTTGCCGAAGCATTGAAGGCCGAAAAACTGATGCTGCTGACCAACATCGCTGGCCTGATGGACAAGCAGGGTGAAGTGCTCACCGGCCTGACCACCGAGCAAGTCGACAACCTGATCGCCGACGGCACCATCTACGGCGGCATGCTGCCGAAAATCCGCTGCGCGCTAGAAGCGGTGCAAGGTGGCGTAACCAGCGCGCACATTATTGACGGCCGAGTGCCCAATGCCGTGCTGCTGGAAATCTTCACCGACAGCGGCGTAGGCACCCTGATCTGCAACCGCGAACTCCCCTAGCACCTATGCGCAGGGCGAATCACCCGTTGATTGAGGCTGATTCGCCCGCTTAATAGCCTGCTGCAGGCCTTGCAGCAGAATGCCTTAGCACCGAAGCTCAGTGAACCCACACTGCACGCCCGAGGTGTACACCATGCCAGCCGCGCCTTCTCGCGAAGCTTTCAGTTTTTTCCATACGCTGCGTGTGCGCTGGGCAGAGGTCGACCCGCAAAGTATCGTCTTCAACGGTCATTACCTAACCTATGCCGATGTCGCCATCACCGAATACTTCCGCGTACTGGGCATTCGCTATCCTGATGACTTAAGCCGGGACGGCGGCGACTTCTTCGCGATCAAAACAGTGCTCGAGTACCTAGCACCCGCTCGTTTTGATGATGAACTGCTGATTGGCATTCGCGTCGCACGCCTGGGCGGCTCTAGCTTGAGCTTTGCCATGGGCATCTGGTGTGGGGAGCAGGCGCTGACCGCCGGAGAAGTGATCTACGTACACGCAGACCGCGTAACCCGCAGCAGCAGCCCACTGCCGGCATGGCTGAGAGACAGAGTTTTGGCCTTTGAACGCTGCGCGCCGCAAATATAGGTTTTAGTTGCGGCCCATCAGGACCTTGAGGCGATCACGGTCAGCATTGAAACTGCTGTCCGCCGCTTTGCGCATGGCTTGATAACGCAATATGTCGCTTTTGAGGCGTTCTTGCTCAACCTTTTGGCTGTCAATTTGCGCCAATAGGTTAGCCGGCACTGCACGCCCGGCGCGCTCATGATTGGCCGCCTGGCTTTGCAGGTTGGCTTGTTGAGTGCGAACGGACTGCAGGTTGCCGCGTGCCACGCCAATCAAGCCATCCAGCTCGGCGAGCTTGCGCTGGCGCGCGCGCTCGACATCTTCAGGGGTGCTGTAAAAGCGCAACAACTGTGCATCTGAGCTGGCCCGCGCCTTCTCCGCCAGGATGTGCTTCATTTCTTCGGCGCTGGGGGCTGGCGGAATCACCTTGACCACCCGCCCCTGATCGTTCAGCACCTCATAGCCCTTGCCGATGTGCTCTGGCGGCACGCCCTGACGACTGAGCACCGTGGTGCCCTTGTCATCGACATAGCGGTACAACTCAGTTGCACCTGCCACAACCGGCAACAGTAGGCCAAGCAACAGCGAACAGCGGGTCAGGGCAGATTTATGCACAATACAGCACCTTTATCAGCAGGTTAGATTCCGTACTCGGCACGATAGGCTTGTACCGCCGGGAGATACTGCTTGAGTTCAGCATCCTCTGCCAGATATTCCAGTACTTGTTCGAGTGACACAATGCTCACGACTGGCATCGCGTAGTCACGCTCAACTTCTTGAATGGCCGAAAGCTCACCCTTGCCGCGCTCCTGACGATTCAGGGCAATCAGCACACCAGCCGCCTTGGCACCCTGCGCCCGGATGATTTGCATCACCTCGCGGATCGCGGTACCCGCGGTGATCACATCATCGATGATCAGTACGCGACCGGCCAATGGCGCACCGACTAGCGTGCCACCCTCGCCATGATCTTTAGCTTCTTTACGGTTAAAGCACCAAGGCATATCGCGCTGATGATGCTCCGCCAGCGCCACCGCGGTGGTGGCGGCTAACGGAATGCCTTTATAGGCCGGGCCGAACAACACATCGAAGTCGATACCGCTGTCAACTACTGCCGCGGCATAAAACCGCCCAAGTTGCGCCAGCGCGAGGCCGCTGTCGAACAAGCCTGCATTGAAGAAATAAGGGCTGACGCGCCCGGATTTCAGCGTGAACTGACCAAAGCGTAGAACCCCACGCTCGATGGCAAAACGGATGAAATCGCGCTGATACGCTTGCATGAAAAAGTCCCGGACGGCACGGTTTTACTAGGAAGTTACTTATTAGAGACGAGCTCGGGTATCATACACGCACGTGATTTTTGGGGCCATTTATGCGGATCATCAGTGTGAACGTGAATGGTATTCATGCTGCAGTCGAGCGCGGTTTGCTCAGTTGGCTGCAAGCACAGAATGCCGACGTCATCTGCCTGCAGGACACCCGCGCCTCCGCCTTTGAACTGGATGACCAAGCCTTCCAACTGGATGGCTATTTCCTTTATGCCTGCGATGCAGAAGTGCCAGCCCAAGGTGGTGTGGCGCTGTATTCGCGGTTGCAACCCAAGGCGGTAATCAGCGGCCTCGGCTTTGAAATGGCCGACCGCTATGGGCGCTACCTGCAAGCTGATTTTGACAAAGTAAGTATTGCCACCTTGCTGATGCCTTCGGGACAGCAGGGCGACGAGAACTTGAATCAGAAATTCAAGTTCATGGACGACTTCACCCATTATTTGGACAAGCAGCGCCGCAAGCGCCGCGAGTACATCTACTGCGGCTCGCTCTACGTGGCGCATCAGAAGCTCGACGTGAAGAACTGGCGCGATTGCCAGCAATCACCGGGATTCCTCGCCCCAGAGCGGGCTTGGCTGGATGAAGTGATTGGCTCCATGGGCTATGTTGATGCATTGCGCGAAGTCAGCCGCGAAGGCGACCAGTTCAGCTGGTGGCCAGACAGCGAGCAGGCCGAGCTGCTCAACCTGGGCTATCGCTTCGACTATCAACTGCTCACCCCCGGCATGCGCCGCAGCATTCGCAGCGCCCGCTTGCCGCACCAGCCGCGCTTCTCGCAGCATGCGCCTTTGATCGTCGATTACGACTGGATTCTCAGCGTATAGCCAACAGGCAGAAAAAAGCCGACGCATGCGTCGGCTTTTTTGCATCTACCAACTGCTTATTTGATCAAGCGCCAAGCAAAGGGATAGCGATACGCCTGACCTTCATTGGCCTTGATTCCTGCAATGATGGTCAACACCAGCGCGGCCACACAGACCAGCAGCATCAATGGAAAGCCGATCAGTATCCAGGCCAGCAAACCGCAGACCATTAATGCAAGGCTCACGGTGATCTGAAAGTTCAGCGCCTCTTTGCCCTGCTGATCGACAAACGGGTCGAGATCCTTCTTCAGCTGCCAAGCGATAAGTGGGCCGATAACATTGCCGACCATAGGTGCGAGAACCCAAGCAAACGCCGCGAAATGGCACAACATTGCCCACTGGCGGGCCTCAGGGCCGGGAACCGGCTGCAGTGCTTGGGTCTCGTCACTCATGGTGCCTCTCCTTGCGTTATCGACTTGCAGCAAAGCTCAATCAGTCAGCCAGCGCCGCTTGCTGCAGCTCGAACAGCTCTGTCATGCCTTTCTGTGCCAACGCCAGCATGGCATTCAGCTCAGCCGGCTGGAAGGGTGCGCCTTCGGCGGTGCCCTGCACTTCGATGAAGCCACCGGTGTTGGTCATCACCACGTTGAGGTCAGTTTCAGCGGCAGAATCTTCCAAATAATCCAAATCCAGCACTGGCTCGCCTTGATACATACCCACTGAGACAGCGGCAATCATCTGCTTGAGTGGATCACCGTTTTTCAGACCGCCCCGCTTCTTGATCACTTTCAGTGCATCAATCACCGCCACCATGGCACCGGTAATAGAGGCGGTACGGGTGCCGCCATCGGCCTGGATCACGTCGCAGTCGACATACAGGGTGTTTTCGCCCAGTTTCGACATATCCAGCGCCGCGCGCAGCGAACGGCCAATCAAGCGCTGAATTTCCAGAGTACGACCGCCCTGCTTGCCGCGGCTGGCTTCACGCTGGTTACGGTCACCGGTGGCACGCGGCAGCATGCCGTATTCGGCGGTCAACCAACCCTGGCCCTGGCCTTTCAAGAAGCGCGGAACGCCCGACTCAACACTGACCGTGCAAATCACTTTGGTATCGCCAAACTCCACCAACACCGAACCCTCGGCATGCTTGGTGTAGTTGCGGGTGATACGAATCGAGCGCAACTGATCGGCGGCGCGGCCACTGGGACGTTTCATCTAGGAATACCTACTCTGAATAAAAATCTGCTGCCCATTATAGGGACGTAAGCCTGTGCTGACATGCCGAATTGGGAGCCACTGACGCACTGCGCTACAATCCTGCGCCTTTCGTTACGACTTTTCGCGAGGTTCGCCCCATGATCCACAGCATGACTGCCTTCGCCCGCGCCGAACAGGCCGGCGCCAACGGCACCCTGAGCTGGGAGCTACGCTCGGTCAACCATCGCTACCTGGAACCGCACCTGCGCCTGCCGGAAGCCTTCCGTGACCTCGAAGGCGCGGTGCGCGAAGCGCTGCGTAATGGCCTTTCCCGTGGCAAAGTCGAATGCACCCTGCGCTTCAGTGATGACAATGCCGGTAAAGCCCTGCAAGTCGACCTGGAGCGCGCCGCACAACTGGTCGCCGCCGCCGAAAGCATTGCCAGCCTGATCAAGCAACCCGCCGCACTCAACCCGCTGGAAGTGCTGGGCTGGCCCGGCGTGCTGGTTGCCGATGCCGCAGACCCGCAGGCGCTCAATAAAACCGCACTGGCGCTCTTCACCCAAGCACTGGACGAGCTGAAACAAGGCCGTTTGCGTGAAGGCGCAGAACTGGCCAAGCTGCTCAACGAACGCCTGGACAGCATTGCAGCCGAAGTCGTTGCCCTGCGCGAACTCGTACCGCAGATGCTGGCTGCCCAGCGCCAGAAGATTATCGACCGCTGCGCCGAGATGCAGGCCGAGCTCGACCCGCAGCGCCTGGAGCAAGAGCTGGTGATGCTCGCGCAGAAAAGCGACGTGGCCGAAGAACTCGATCGCCTGGTTACCCATGTCAGTGAGGTACGCCGCGTATTAAAGAGTGGCGGTGCAGCGGGCCGGCGCCTGGACTTCCTCATGCAGGAGCTCAACCGCGAAGCCAACACGCTCGGTTCCAAGGCCTTCGACACGCGCAGCACTCAGGCCGCCGTTAACTTAAAAGTGCTGATTGAACAGATGCGCGAACAAGTACAGAACATCGAATAAGCCAAACCGCTACTGCTACTCTTCGAACAACGCGCTCCAGGACTGATCCATGACCATCACCACCGGTACCCTGTACATCATTTCCGCCCCCTCCGGCGCGGGCAAAACCAGCCTGGTCAAGGCGCTGATCGACAGCGAGGCGCAGATTCGCGTATCCGTCTCGCACACCACCCGCGCCATGCGCCCGGGTGAAGTGGACGGGGTGAATTACCACTTCGTCAGCCGTGAGCAGTTTCACGCCATGCTCGACAAGACTGAATTCCTCGAGCATGCGGAAGTGTTCGGCAACCTCTACGGCACCTCACAGGAATGGGTAAAGCAGACGCTACGCGAAGGCTTCGACCTGATCCTGGAAATCGACTGGCAAGGCGCACAACAGGTACGCCGCCTGATGCCCGAGTCAAAATCGATCTTTATTCTGCCGCCGACCCAGGAAGCCCTGCGCCATCGCCTGACCAATCGTGGCCAGGACAGCGGCGAGATCATCGAACAGCGCATGCGTGAAGCCGTCAGCGAGATGAGCCACTACGTCGAATATGACTACCTGCTGATCAATGATGACTTCGCCCACGCCCTGAGCGACCTAAAGGCTATTTTCCGCTCCAATCAGCTGCTGCAAAACCCACAACAGCAACGCCACAGCGGGTTGCTCAGCGAGTTACTGGTCTGACTTACCGTGCACCGGTAAATCAATGCTTCCCTTAAGGCTGGTGATTTTTTAGACTATTCAGTCCGCTCGCCCATTTGGGCCCAGCTCTATTACGCATTTGCTACGAGGAACACCATGGCCCGCGTTACCGTCGAAGATTGCCTGGATCACGTTGATAACCGCTTTGAACTGGTCATGCTCGCCACCAAGCGCTCGCGCCAACTGGCTACCGGTGGCAAAGAGCCGAAGCTGGCTTGGGAAAATGACAAGCCAACCGTCGTCGCGCTGCGTGAAATCGCTGCCGGCCTGATGAGCTATGACGTCATCGCCCAAGACGATATCGTCGAGGAAGAGCCACTGTTTGCTGCATTCGAGGAAGAGGCGAACGAGCCTCTGTAAGCCTATGCCGGGTCGACGTCGTCAGGCGCAAGGTCATCTGAATCGGCAGGGGAGTTTCCCATGCCGAGCATAGATGTACTCGCCGAGAGACTTTCGACCTACCTCGACGACGACCAGGTCAACCTGGTCCGTCGCGCCTATTTCTACGCCGAACAAGCCCACGACGGCCAACGCCGCCGCAGCGGCGAAGCCTATGTCACCCACCCCCTCGCAGTGGCGTGCATCTTGGCTGATATGCACATGGACCATCAGAGCCTGATGGCCGCGATGCTGCATGACGTCATTGAAGACACCGGTATCGCCAAGGAAGCCCTGGACACCCAGTTTGGTGAGTCCGTGGCCGAGCTGGTCGATGGGGTCAGCAAACTGACCCAGATGAACTTCGAGACCAAGGCCGAAGCGCAGGCGGAAAATTTCCAGAAAATGGCCATGGCCATGGCACGCGATATCCGCGTAATTTTGGTCAAACTGGCCGACCGTCTGCACAACATGCGCACCCTGGAAGTGTTGTCCGGCGAGAAACGCCGGCGCATCGCCAAGGAAACCCTGGAAATCTACGCACCGATTGCCAATCGCCTGGGCATGCACAGCATGCGCATCGAGTTCGAGGATCTGGGTTTCAAGGCCATGCACCCGATGCGCTCCGAGCGCATTCGCGCAGCGGTGAAGCGCGCTCGGGGCAACCGCAAGGAAATCGTCAACAAGATCGAAGAGTCGATCACCCACTGCCTTGCTCGCGAAGGCATGGAAGGCGAGGTCTCGGGCCGCGAGAAGCACCTCTACGGCATCTACCAGAAGATGCGCGGCAAGCGCCGGGCGTTCAACGAAATCATGGACGTCTACGCCTTCCGCATCGTTGTCGACAAAGTCGATACCTGCTACCGCGTGCTTGGCGCCGTGCATAACCTGTACAAACCGCTGCCGGGGCGCTTCAAGGATTACATCGCAATTCCCAAGGCCAACGGCTACCAGTCGTTGCACACCACGCTATTCGGCATGCACGGGGTACCGATCGAAATCCAGATCCGTACCCGTGAAATGGAAGAGCTGGCCAACAACGGGATTGCCGCGCACTGGTTGTACAAATCCAACGAGGAAGACCAACCCAAGGGCAGCCACGCCCGCGCACGGCAATGGGTCAAGGGTGTGCTAGAGATGCAGCAGCGCGCCGGTAACTCGCTGGAATTTATCGAAAGCGTGAAAATCGACCTGTTCCCCGACGAGGTCTACGTGTTCACGCCCAAGGGCCGCATCATGGAGCTGCCGAAAGGCTCCACCGCGGTCGATTTTGCCTACGCGGTGCACACTGACGTCGGCAATACCTGCATTGCTTGTCGTATCAACCGCCGCCTAGCCCCGCTGTCGCAAGCCCTGGAAAGCGGCTCAACCGTGGAAATCGTCAGCGCGCCAGGTGCCCGCCCCAACCCGGCCTGGTTGAACTTCGTGGTTACCGGTAAGGCCCGGACGCACATCCGCCATGCGCTCAAACTGCAGCGCCGCTCGGAATCCATCAGCCTTGGCGAGCGCTTGTTGAACAAGGTACTCGTCAGCTTCGACAGCCATCTCGACAAAATTCCGGCTGAGCGGATTCAAACCGTCGTCGCCGAATACCAGCAGGACGTGCTCGAAGACCTGCTCGAAGACATTGGCCTGGGCAATCGCATGGCCTATGTGGTGGCTCGCCGCCTGCTCAGTGACAACGGCGAAGCCTTGCCGAGCAGTGAAGGTCCGCTGGCGATCCGCGGCACCGAAGGCTTGGTGTTGAGTTACGCCAAGTGCTGCACACCAATTCCGGGCGACCCGATTGTTGGTCACCTGTCTGCCGGTAAAGGCATGGTGGTGCACCTGGACAGCTGCAAGAACATCGGCGAAATCCGCCACAACCCGGAAAAATGCATCCAACTGTCCTGGGCCAAGGATGTGACCGGCGAGTTCAATGTCGAATTGCGCGTTGAACTGGAGCACCAGCGCGGTCTCATTGCGTTACTGGCCGGCAGCGTCAATGCCGCCGACGGCAATATCGAGAAAATCAGCATGGACGAACGCGATGGCCGCATCAGCGTGGTTCAGCTGGTGGTCAGCGTACATGACCGCGTACACCTGGCCCGCGTGATCAGGAAGCTGCGCGGCCTGACTGGTGTCATCCGCATCACTCGCGCCCGCGGTTGATACGCGAGCAAAACTGATCACACCCAACACCTGTTAGTTGAACTTTGACAGTGCCCGTGGCTTTCCTCCACCCTAGGCGGCCTAACAGGCCGCGCGAGCCATGCGCCGCCCATGATTTCCCTCAACCGTCTTTAGGAGTTCCCATGAGCAAGAGCGTTATCACCAGCGACAAAGCACCGGCCGCTATCGGCACTTACTCCCAGGCCATCAAAGCGGGCAACACGGTTTACATGTCCGGGCAAATTCCACTGGACCCAAAAACCATGGAGCTGGTGGAAGGCTTTGAAGCCCAGACCGTGCAAGTATTCGAAAACCTCAAAGCCGTTGCCGAAGCCGCCGGCGGCTCGTTCAAAGACATCGTCAAGCTGAACATCTTCCTCACTGACCTTTCGCACTTCGCCAAAGTGAATGAAGTCATGGGCCGTTACTTCGAGCAGCCTTACCCAGCCCGCGCCGCCATCGGCGTTGCCGCCCTGCCACGCGGCTCGCAGGTAGAAATGGACGCTATTCTGGTTATTGAATAAGTCCCTTGGCGGGGCCGCTGCCCCGCCCTCTCCTTGCGAGGACGCGCTATGCGTAGCCTATCTGCTGCTCTGTTGTTCTGCGCCTTACTCAGTGGCTGCGCCAGCCCTCCGTCCGACCCTAGCGGTACGTGGATCAACCAAGCGGCCATTGATGCCGCCACTGCAGGTGGCAACCTTCGCGAAGCCCTGCTCGCCTATGGGCCCAATCTGGAATGGCAGATTGACAGCCAGCACCGTTTAGCCAGTTTCAGCAACGGTTATGAGCGCGATGAGGGCACGTTTGAACGTCAGGCCGACGGCCGCTTACGCGTAGATTACTACGGTGATGTTCAGGAGTTTCTTAACCTTAGCGGCAGCGAACTGGTGCAGGCACAAAGCGCTACCTGGCCGGAACAACGCTTTGTCCGCGCACCTGCAGCACCCGCACCGCTTGCGCCACTCGGCAGCAGCTTCGAACACGCCTTGTACAGCGCCTACCTAGGCGGCACCTGGTTGATCGAAGAAGGCTTGGGCGAAGGCGGTCTGGTGCTATTCAACGCTGATGGCAGCGTGCAAGGCCTACCAGGCGCAGAACGCTATGCCCTGTGCCTGGCCGGCGACTGTGCCGCCATGAGCGGCGAGTTCGATAGCCTTTGGCTGCAATTGGGCGAACAGGGACAAAGCTGGATTTTCGAGCGTGAAGGTAACCAGCTGCGCGTCTTTGCAGCCCTGAATCGTGCGCAGATTGATGAAATGCCCGACTTCTATAAGGGTCAGCAACGCTGGCTACTCAAGCGTCGCTAAGCTGACGCGTCAAAGGGCCCGCATCACTCTAGGGCCTTCAGCGCACTTATCAGCAACCAGCCTCCCAAGGCCAGCAGTAACGCGCCGCAGCCCCGATCCAACCAGCGGATTTGCTGTTGCAACCAGGCACGCCAGCGCCGATGGCCCAACAGGCGCACCAACGCCAAGTCCCACACCCAAACCACCATGGTCATCCACAGCATTGCCAGCGCCAGCCCCCACGTCGGCACGGCCGCCTCACGCAGGACGCCAAACAACCCGGCATAGAACAGCGGCAACTTGGGGTTGCAGCTACTGGCCAGCAACCCATGGCGCAGCCCGTGCCACCACCTCCCCGTCAGGCTTTGCTCGCCCACAGGCAGATTAAGATCACGCTGCGACAACAATGCCTGCAACCCAATCCAGGCAAAGTAGGCGCCACCTATTAGCTGTAGCAGTGGCCACAACACACCTCCGTCGCCCGGTAGTAATCCCAGCGCCAGTAACACCAGGAGCATGCTCAGCAGATTGGCCAGGGCAATGCCTCCGGCACAGCCGTCAGCCTGCCGCCGGCCCTGGGTCAGCGCCGTGCGGATCAACAGAAAGAAATCCGGCCCTGGCGACAGCAGGGCCGCAAAGTGAGTGCTGGCGACCAGCAAAAATAACCCAAGCATCGGCAATCGACCTCCATCCAACGTGGAGGTCAGTTTCCCTGCTGCAGCCTGGTAAGGTCTTGGAGAAAACTCAGGTCACCGCGCCACGGCGAAACTGGCCTGGGGTGACGCCGGTGAAACGTTTGAACGTGCCGGAGAAGTGCGCTTGGTCATAGAAACCCAGGCTCAGCGCCACCTCCAGCGGAGCCTGTTCGCCGAGCAACAAGCGTTTCGCTTCGCGCACGCGACGCTGCAGTAGATAGGTATGTGGCGGCACGCCATAGGCCCGGCGAAAGGCTTCAATCAGGTGACGCGGATGACGCTGAACCAAAGCAGCCAGCTGTTCCAGGCTAACCGCTTGCGTGTAGTGCGCCTCCAGATATTCACGCAGGACGGCTGTCACGCCGCCATCACGGGCTGCCGGACAGGCAGCGCGAAGCCCGCCATGGCGCACAAATACCCGCTCCAGCACGGCGAGTAATTCACTTTCCAGGGTCAACGCATCGCCACGCTCGAACTCAGTCGCCAGACGCGCCAGGCCTGCGGCTACCTGACCATCGTCGCTCGGATTAAGCGTGCGGAAGCCATCGGGCAGATGTTTTCGACCGAGCAACGCCGGCAGGCGCGATTCCTCGACATAGAGCATGCGATAGACCAGCCGCGCAGAGTCAGCATGACCAGTATGCGGCTCCTCCGGATTCATCAGCGACAGCGTACCGGCCGGCAGAGCATGGCGCTGACCACGGCACTGATAACCGCCTACACCTTGCAAGATGGCACCAATAGCAAAGGCGTCGTGGCTATGGCGACCGAAGGCTTGCCCGGAAAAATCGGCATGAAACAGCTCGACACCGGGTAGCCACGCTTTGGCGAGCAACCGATTGCCGTTCATCTTTACAGCTGCGCCAGAATCGCCCGGTAACCCTCACGATAACTCGGGTACTGCGGCTGCCAGCCCAGGGATTTGGCGCGGGCGTTGCTGCAACGCTTGCTGCCGGCGCGGCGCACAGTGGCTGTCTCAGACCAGTGCTCGATCGCCAGCTGCTGACGTAACCAGGCCACTACCTCGTGTAGCGGCGCAGGTTCATCATCGACGCCGATATAGCAGTCCTGCAACGCCACGCCGCGGGCATCAGCCTGCAGCAGAAAAGCCAAGAGCCCGGCAGCATCATCAACATGAATGCGATTACCGTACAGCGGCGGCTCGCTGGCGACCCGATAGCCCTGACGAACTTGACCCAGCAACCATTCGCGCCCCGGCCCATAAAGCCCGGTCAGACGCACCACGCTGGCTTCCAGGCCACTGTGCAAGGCCACCTGCTCCGCCTCACGCATGATGCGCCCTGAATAGCTGTCGGCTTCGGCAGGGGATGCTTCATCCACCCACTCGCCCTGCAATTGGCCGTATACACCCGTGCTGGAGACAAACAACACACGCTTGGGTTGTTGCCCATGCTGCGCCAGCCAGCCCAGCACACGGCGCAAACCCTCCACATAGGCGGCGCGGTAGCCTGCTTCGTCGCGCTCGGTGGCAGCTGCGCAATACACCAGATAATCCAACGGCTCACTCGGCCAGGCCGACGGGCAGGCATCCGCCTGCAGGTCACCGGCAACCGGGCGAATACCCTCAGGGAGCAAGGCGACACTGCGGCGCAGGCCATACACCGTCCAACCGGCAGCAGTCAGCTGCTGCCCCAGACGGCCACCGACATCACCGCAGCCGGCGATTAGCAGGGTTTTACCCAGTGTCATGCGCATTCCTTATTGAGCTTGATCATGGCAACACGGCAACTAAGCCAGCCTGCTGCACCAGCTCCAGCAGCGGTTGCGGATACACGCCAAGGACGAAGGCCAACACGGCCACTACCAGCAGCATGATGCCCCCGGCACGCTGCGCCCAGTCAAACGGCGCATCGTGACGACGCAGGTTCGGCTCAACCATAAACAGGGTGACCATCACCCGCAGGTAATAGAACACGCCAATGGCGCTGCCGATTACCAGGGCGGCGAGCAGCCACCATTGCTGCGATTGCACGCCGGCAGCGACCACATAGAACTTGCCGATAAACCCGGCGGTCAGCGGAATACCCGCCAGCGACAGCATCATCACGGTCAGCACTGCGGTCAGATACGGGCGGCGCCAGAATAGCCCACGGTACTCGTACAGCGCATCACAATCCCGGCCGTTATAAGGCGTCGACATCAGGGTGATCACACCGAACGCGCCGAGGCTGGTCAGCACATAGGTCGCCAGGTACACGCCAACCGCTTCTACGGCCAAGCCTTTACTGGCAATCAACGCAACCAACAGGTAGCCGAAATGGGCGATTGAGGAATAACCGAGCAGGCGCTTGAGGTTGTTCTGCAACAGTGCCAACAGGTTGCCGAAGATGATCGAGGCTATGGCAATCAGTGTCAGTAGATCGCTCAGCCAGCCGCCAGCCATAGCCGGCGACATTTGATACAAACGCAACAACACGGCGAACACCGCAACCTTACTGGCTGTGGCGAGAAAAGCCGCCACCGGCGCAGGCGCGCCTTCGTAGACATCCGGCGTCCACAGGTGGAACGGCACCAGCGACAGCTTGAACGCCAGGCCGATCAGCATCATGCCCACGCCTAACTGCGCCAACATGCTCGGCAAACCATCAGCCGCCAGCTTGGCGCCGATGCCGGCGAAGGTCAGGTTGCCCGACTCGGCATACACCAGCGCCATGCCGAACAGTAGAAACGCGCTGCCTGCGGCCGACAGCACCATGTATTTGATACCGGCTTCAAGCGAGCGCTTGTTGAAGAAGGCGTAGGCAATCATGCCGTAGGTCGGCACCGACAGCAGTTCCAAACCAATAAACAGACCAGCCAGGTGCTGCGCGCTAACCAATACCAGCCCGCCGGCAGCGGACAGCAGCATCAGCAGGTAAAGCTCTTCACGGTTGCCCGGGTAACCCTTGCCTGACTCACCGCCCAGGTAGGCATGAGTCAGCGTCACGCAGGCCAGCGTCGCCGCCAGCACCAGGGCCATGTAGTAGCAGGCGAATTTATCCACCAGCAACAGCGGCGTGACCTCAATAGGCGTTACCTCCAGAGCCGGCAGCAGCGACAGCAAGGCCAGGTTTAGCCCCAGCACCGAGAGGCCGAAGGTCAGCGTGTGGTTGCGCTTCCAGGCGATAGCCAGCATCACCAGCACCACCGTGGCACTGGTGATCAGCAGCGGCAGCAGCGCGATGAAATGTTGAGTCGTCAGTTGCATGGCATGACTTTCCATTAAGCCGCTCACCGGGCCAAAACAGGTTGATTGAGGGCACTACCCAGCCACTGCTGCACGCCTTGCATGCTGGCGGCGGAGGTGTCGAGCACCGGCTGCGGGTAAACCCCAAGCAGGATCAGCAGCACGGCCAGGCCCAGCACCATGCTCAGCTCGCGCAGCTGCAGGCCAGGCAACGCGGTTTCCGCCTTGGCCGGGCCGAAGTAGGCGCGGTGAATCATGATCAGCGAATAGACCGAGCCGAACACCAGGCCCGTGGCGGCCAGCACAGTGACCCACGGCGCACTCTGGAAACTGCCAATCAGGATCAGGAACTCACCGACAAAGTTGCCGGTACCCGGCAAGCCCAACGCTGCTGCGGCAAAGAACAGGCTCAACGCCGGCAGCCAGGGCATACGCGCCCAGATACCGCCCATCTCGCGCATGTCACGTGTGTGCAGGCGCTCATACAGCTGACCACAAAGAATGAACAGTGCCGCCGCCGAAAGACCGTGAGCCATCATCTGTACCACCGCACCCTGCAGAGCAATTTCACTGCCGGAGTAAATGGCAATCAACACAAAGCCCATGTGCGACACGCTGGAGTAGGCCACCAGGCGTTTGATATCGGTCTGCGCGAACGACAGCAGCGCGCCATAGATGATGGCGAACACGCCAAGCCACTGGGCGATCGGCGCAAACTCGGCCGAGGCATTGGGGAACAGCGGCAGAGCAAAACGCATCAGACCGTAGGCAGCGGTTTTCAGCAGGATACCGGCCAAATCCACCGAGCCGGCCGTCGGCGCCTGGGCGTGGGCGTCCGGCAGCCAGGAGTGAAACGGCACCACCGGGAACTTCACCGCGAAGGCGATAAAGAAGCCGAGCATCAGAATGTACTCAGTGCCGGCCGCCATCTTGGTGGTCAGCAAATCGGCGTAGTTGAAGGTCAGCACGCCGGTCTGGTCGAAGTGCACAAAGACCAGGCCGAGGATCGCCAGCAACATGATCAGGCCACTGGCCTGGGTGAAGATAAAGAACTTGGTGGCGGCGGTGATGCGCGTCTTGCCATCACTACCGCTATGACCCCAGAGCGCGATGAGGAAATACATCGGCACCAGCATCATTTCCCAGAAGAAAAAGAACAGGAACAGGTCGACGGCGAGGAACACGCCAACTACGCCGCCGAGAATCCACATCAGGTTGAGGTGGAAGAAGCCGACGCGGTTCTGGATCTCGTTCCACGAGCAGAGCACCGAGAGCACACCAAGCAGACCGGTGAGGCTGATCATCAGCACCGACAGGCCATCCAGCGCCAGGTGGATGCTGATGCCAAAACGCTCGATCCACGGCACCTGGAATTCGGCCGCCCACTGCGGCGCAGCACCCGGCGCAGGGGCCAGGCTGAAGTCGCCAGTGGCCCACAACCACAGGCCCAGGCCGAACAGCAGGCCCATGGTCAGCAGGGCGATCCAGCGCGGCAAGGTGCTGCCGAAACGCTCGCACTGCCAGCACAGCAGGCCGCCGATAAAGGGGATCAGGATTAGCCAGGGCAGAATCATGACGGGCTATTTTCCTTAATTCAGAAACAGGAGGACGGCGAGCACCAGCACGGCGCCCCCGGCTATCGATGTGGCGTACCAGCGCACCTGGCCGGTCTCGCTGCTGGCCAGCAAGGCGTTGCCGCCTCGCGCCAGACGCGGAATCAGGCCAATGCTGCGGTCAATCGGGTCACGCCCGAGCAACCGGCAAAGCAGCAGGTACGGCTGGACGAACAGCTTGTCGTAGAACCAGTCGAAGCCCCAGGCCGCGAACCACCAGGCCGACAGGAAGCGCCCGGGCGAACTCTGCGCCACCGCGGTGGCGAAACTGCGCTTGCCGAGAAACAGCAACGCGGCCAGGACGATGCCGATGATCGCGATAGCCCCGGAAGCGATTTCCAGGCTGTGCTTGGCCTCGCCACCGGCATGGCCGAGGCTCTGCGGCAGCACACCGGCCAGCGGCGGGCTGATCAGCGCGCCGATAAAGGTCGACAGCACGATCAGCACGCTCAGTGGCAACCAGTGAGCCACGCCATGGCCGGCATGGGCCTCGGTCTGCTGCTCGCCGTGGAAGGCAATGAAGATCAGGCGGAAGGTGTAGATCGAGGTCAGGAAGGCACCTGCCAGGCCGGCATAGAGCAGCCACTGGTGACCACTGGCGAAGGCTTCCCAGAGGATCTCGTCCTTCGAGTAGAAACCGGCGGTGATCAGCGGCAGGGCGGCCAGGGCGGCGCCACCGACGATGAAGCTGGCGTAGGCCAGCGGCAGTTTCTTCCACAGGCCGCCCATCTTGAAGATGTTCTGCTCGTGGTGGCAGGCGTTGATCACCGCACCGGAGGCGAGGAACAGCAGGGCCTTGAAGAAGGCGTGGGTCATCAGGTGGAAGATCGCCGCGTCCCAGGCCTGCACGCCGAGGGCGAGGAACATGTAGCCGATCTGGCTCATGGTCGAGTAGGCGAGGATGCGCTTGATGTCGGTCTGTACCAGGGCAGCGAAGCCGGCCAGCACCAGGGTCACGCCGCCAACGATACCGACCAGTTCGAGAATATCCGGGGTCAGCAGGAACAGGCCGTGGGTCCGCGCAATCAGGTAGACGCCGGCGGTAACCATGGTCGCCGCGTGGATCAATGCCGACACAGGCGTCGGGCCAGCCATCGCGTCAGCCAGCCAGGTCTGTAGCGGCAGCTGAGCAGACTTACCGACCGCACCGCCGAGCAGCATCAGGGTGGCGATCCACAGCCAGCTGTCCCCTTCCACATACTTCTGCGGGGCCAGCAGCATCAGCTCCTGAATATTCAGGGTGCCTAGGTGCAGGAACAGGATAAACAGGCCGATGGCCATAAACACGTCGCCGATGCGGGTGACGATAAAGGCCTTGAGCGCCGCGTTGCCGTTGGCGGTGTGCTTGAAGTAGAAGCCGATCAGCAGGTAGGAGCACAGCCCCACGCCTTCCCAGCCGAAGTAGAGCATCAGCAGGTTGTCGCCCAGCACCAGCAGCAACATGCTGAAGATAAACAGGTTGGTATAGGCAAAGAAGCGCGAATAGCCCTCCTCCCCACGCATATACCAACTGGCAAACAGGTGAATCAGGAAGCCCACGCCAGTCACCACGCCGAGCATGGTCACGGACAGGCCATCCAGATACAAGGTGAAGCTCGGTGCAAAGCCCGCCACGCTCATCCACTGCCACAGCACCTGGGTAAACACGCCGTTGGGTGGCGGGTTTAGATTGAACTGCACGATCACCCAGGCCGCAGCCAGGGCGGATAGGCCCACCGAACCAACGCCAATCAGCGCCGAGAGGTTTTCGGAGAAACGCCCACGCGAGAAAGCCAGGAGAAACCAGCCCAGCAGGGGGAACACACAAGTCAGAAATAGAAGGTTCATCCGCGCATCTCGCTGGCAGCGTCGACATCGAGGGTGTTGAAGCGGCGATACAGCTGCAACAGGATCGCCAAGCCAATACTGGCCTCGGCGGCTGCCAGGGTGATCACCAGAATAAACATCACCTGGCCATCAGGCTGCGCCCAACGGCTGCCGGCCACCACAAAGGCCAGGGCGGTGGCATTCATCATCACTTCCAGGCTCATCAGCACAAACAGGATGTTGCGCCGCACCATCAGGCCAATCAGGCCGAGGCTGAATAGCACGCCGGCCAAGGCCAGGCCGTGTTCCATGGGAATCGCATTCATGCGGTTGGCTCCTTGGCATCGTGACGGCCGAGGTGATAGGCCGCGACCAACGCGGCAAGCAACAACATCGAAGCCAGCTCCACCGCCAGCAGGTAAGGCCCGTACAGGGCAATGCCGACGGCCTTGGCATCAATGGTCTGCAAACCGAGGGCCGCACCACTGGGCGACTGGAACAGCACATAGAGCAATTGCCCCAGCAGCAGCGCCGAGAGAATTGCCGGACCAGTCCAGATGCCAGGCGTCAGCCACTGACGTTCTTGCTCGACCGCTGGAGGGCCGAGGTTGAGCATCATCACCACAAAGACGAACAGCACCATGATCGCGCCGGCGTAGACAATGATCTCCAGCGCCCCGGCAAACGGCGCACCGAGGGCGAAGAAGGTCATGGCCACGGCCAACAACGAGAGAATCAGATACAACAGGGCGTGTACCGGATTGCTCGCGGTGATCACCCTGAATGTGGCCGCCACGGCAACGCCGGCGGCGAGGTAGAAAGCGAATTCCATATCCCCCCCTTTAAGGAAGCAGGCCTTTGACGTTGATCGGTTCGGCTTCGTTTTGCGCGGCGCCTTTCGGCTTGCCGGCAATGGCCATACCGGCGACGCGGTAGAAGTTGTAGTCCGGGTTCTTGCCCGGCCCGCTGATCAGCAGGTCTTCCTTCTCGTACACCAGGTCCTGACGCTTGAACTCGCCCATTTCAAAATCCGGGGTGAGCTGAATCGCCGTAGTCGGGCAGGCTTCTTCACACAAACCGCAAAAAATGCAGCGCGAGAAATTGATGCGGAAAAAATCCGGGTACCAACGGCCGTCTTCAGTCTCAGCCTTCTGCAGCGAAATACAGCCCACCGGGCAGGCCACCGCACATAGGTTGCACGCCACGCAGCGCTCTTCGCCGTCGGGGTCGCGAGTCAACACAATACGGCCACGGTAGCGCGGCGGCAGGTACACCGCCTCTTCCGGGTATTGCAGGGTGTCGCGCTTGCGAAAGCCGTGGCTGAACACCATGGCCATGCTGCGCAGTTGGGTGCCGGTACCGACCAGCACATCCCATATGTATTTGAACATTCTGTAACTCTCCTTACTGGGCCGTAGCCAGCACAACTGCGCCGGTCACCAGCAGGTTGATCAGGGTCAGCGGTAGGCAGAACTTCCAGCTGAAGGCCATGACCTGGTCATACCGTGGCCGCGGAATCGAGGCGCGCAGCAGGATGAAGATCATGATGAAGAAGCAGGTTTTCAGGGCGAACCAGAAGAACGGAATCTGCGGCAGCAGATCGAACGGGCCGTGCCAGCCACCGAAAAACAGCGTAACCAGCAACGCCGACACGGTAACGATGGCGACGTATTCACCGACGAAGAACATGCCCCATTTCATCCCGGCATATTCGATGTGGTATCCGTCCGCCAGCTCCTGCTCGGCTTCGGGTTGGTCGAACGGGTGACGGTGGGTCACGGCCACAGCGGCGATAAAGAAGGTACAGAAGCCGAAAAACTGCGGGATGATGAACCACAGGTTCTCGGCCTGGTAATCAACGATATCGCGCATGTTGAAGGAGCCAACCTGAGCCACCACGCCCATTAGCGCCAGCGCCAGGAACACCTCGTACGACACTGTTTGCGCCGAGGCGCGCAGTGCACCGAGCAGGGCAAACTTGTTGTTACTGGCCCAACCGGCAAACAGCACCGCGTACACCGACAGCCCAGCCATGGCGAAGAAGAACAGAATGCCGATGTTCAAATCCGCCACGCCCCAAGTCGGGGTGATGGGAATGATTGCGAACGCCATCAACATGGCGGAGAAGGCAATCATCGGCGCCAGGATAAAGATGAACTTGTCGGCAAACGGCGGCGTCCAGTCTTCCTTGAAGAACATCTTGATCATGTCCGCGGCGATCTGGAACATGCCGAACGGGCCGACCCGATTCGGGCCGTAGCGGTCCTGCCACCAGCCCAGCAGGCGCCGTTCGACAAAGCTCAGCAGCGCGCCGCAGATCACCACCACCAGCAGAATCACGATGGCCTTGAGTACGGCGATCAGTACGTCGATCACCTCAGGCGTTAGCCAACTCATTGCGCGGCCTCCTCAATGCGGGTGACCACACGACCTGCGAACAATGCCGGCATCCCCGCCAAGCCGACTGGCAGGCCGACCACACCAATGGCCAGCTCTTCAGTGACCTGTAGCGGCAAGTTCAAGGTCTGCCCGGCGATCGTCAGGCTAAGCAGCGCGCCGTCATTCACGCCCAGACGATCCGCTTCGGCCTTGGCCAGCAGCGCGTAAGGTGCGGGAATACGCTCTTGCAGCGGCGCGGCGCCGGCCGAGGTTTCCTCACTGCCGAACAGGTGATGCAAGGCCACGGCCTGCAAGGTACCCGGCGCCGGGTTAAAGGCGGCCGGTACGCTGAACCAAGGCATTGCCACGCCTTTGGCTTCCAGCAGACGCACACCGGGGTCACCGGCGCGCAGGTGGCCGCCGACTTCGTCCTGAAACTTGTTCCAGGCCTGCGGCGAGTTCCAGCCCGGCGACCAAGCGAAGGGGATCTGCTGACGGTCTTCCTGGCTGCCGGAATAGCCTTCCATAGAGAAGGCAAAGGCCGAATCCTGGTCCTGCGGCTGACGCGGCTCGTGCACGCTGATATTGGCGCGCATGGCGGTGCGACCGCTGTAACGGTGAGGCTCGCGAGCCAGCTTGAGGCCCTTGATGCGGAAGGTGGCCTTGGGCGCCGCTTCGCCGATGCGTGCCAGCAGGTTGTTGCTGGCAGCAACGGCGGCGGTCACCGCATCCAGCTGGGTCCAGTCGAGCGGCTTGCCTTGCAGGGTGCTGTGCAGGGCATGCAGCCAGCGCCAGCCTTCGCGTATCAAAATGCCGGCGTCGTAGTAACTCGGCTCGAACACCTGGAAGAAACGTTGGGCGCGACCTTCAAAGCTGACCAGGGTGCCATCGCCTTCGGCGAAGCTGGCCACCGGCAACAGCAGGTGGGCTTTGTCACTGATGGCGGTGTGCTGATGGTCAGCGACGATCACCAGCTTGGCGGCTGCCAATGCAGCATCAACCTGAGCTGCATCGGCGCGGCGGTACAGGTCGTTTTCCAGCACGATCACGGCATCGGCCTGGCCGGACGTCAGCGCCTGCAGCGCCGCATCGACAGACCTCCCCCCACACTCTTCACCCAAAAGCAGGGCCAGGCCCATGCTGTTGGCTTCCGGCACCACCAGGCTGATGGAGGCGTTTTTCTCACGATTTTTAAGCGCACTGGCGATATTGGCTGCTGCTTCGATCAGGCTCTTCTCGCCCAGGGAGGCACCGGAGACGATCAGCGGTCGCTTGGCTTCTAGCAACGCTTCGGCAATCAACTGCACCAGTTCGCCAACATCAGCGTCCAGTCCGTTAACCGCTGGTGCGCTCGGGTCGATGGCATGCGCCACAGCGAAACCGATACGCGCCAGGTCGGCCGGTGCGGCATGCACGCAAGCTTCGGCAATATCATCCAGGCGAGTCGTCGTCACGCTGGCAATAAACAGGGGATGCAGCGCGTCTTGCGCGACGTTCTGCACGGCAGCCATGTGCCAGTCCTGAATCTTCATCGACGCAGCGATTTCAGTGGCCTTGCCCTTGACCGTCTGACGCAGGGCCAAAGCCATGCGCGCGGCAGTCTGGGTCAGGTCTTCACCAAGGATAAACACCGCGTCGTGCAGCTCAACTTCACGCAGGGTCGGCACCGGCAGCGGGCCGTTCTGCAGGATGTCGCGGATCAGGCGGATATTTTCCAGCTCGCCAGCGGCGATACCGGAGTAGTAGTTGGCCTCGCCGACCAGCTCGCGCAGGGCGAAGTTGCTTTCCAGGCTGGCGCGCGGCGAGCCGATGCCGATGACGCGTTTGCCTTTGAGCAGCTCGGCAGCCTTGTCCAACGCGGCGTCGATGCCGAGCTTTTCGCCACCGTCTTTATTCATCAGCAGCGGCTGGCGCGGACGATCCGTGCGGTTGACGTAGCCATAGCCGAAACGCCCACGGTCGCAGAGGAAGTACTGGTTCACATCACCGTTGAAACGGTTTTCGATGCGGCGCAGTTCGCCGTAGCGCTCGCCGGGGCTGATATTGCAGCCGCTGGCGCAGCCGTGGCAGATGCTCGGGGCAAACTGCATATCCCACTTACGGTTGTAGCGCTCGGAGTGGGTTTTGTCGGTGAACACGCCGGTCGGGCAAACCTCGACCAGGTTGCCGGAGAATTCGCTCTCCAACACGCCGTCTTCAACACGGCCGAAGTACACGTTGTCGTGCGCGCCGTAGACGCCCAAGTCGGTGCCGCCAGCGTAGTCTTTGTAATAGCGCACACAGCGGTAGCAGGCGATGCAACGGTTCATTTCGTGGGAGATGAATGGGCCGAGCTGCTGGTTCTGGTGGGTGCGTTTGGTGAAGCGATAACGGCGCTGGTTGTGGCCAGTCATCACGGTCATGTCTTGCAGGTGGCAATGACCGCCCTCCTCGCACACCGGGCAGTCGTGCGGGTGGTTGGTCATCAGCCACTCGACGACGCTGGCGCGAAAGGCTTTGGACTCTTCATCGTCGATGGAAATCCAAGTGTTATCGGTGGCGGGCGTCATGCACGACATGACGATACGCCCGCGCGTATCGTTTTCATCGCTGTACTGCTTGACCGCACACTGGCGGCAGGCGCCGACGCTACCGAGCGCCGGGTGCCAGCAGAAGTAAGGGATATCGAGCCCGAGGGACAGGCAGGCCTGCAGCAGGTTGTCCGCCCCATCGACTTCGAAATCTTTGCCGTCTACGTGGATAGTGGCCATGGTTCAGGTTTCTTCTTTACCCGCCGAAGCGGGCTTGGCTAATGGAATCACGGTGTGCTGCGGGGCCAGGTCAGTGGCCGCCAGAGCGCCAATTTTTTAAGCGGGAACGAATTGCCCCGTCGTCGCCGGAGCCGTAGAACTGGATACGCCAGCCTCGAACTCCGAACGGAAATACTTGATCGCACTGCCCAATGGCTCGACGGCACCCGGTGCATGGGCGCAGAAGGTTTTGCCAGGGCCGAGGAAGTTGACCAGCCCCAGCAGGGTTTGGATGTCTTCGGCAGTGCCTTGCTTACGCTCCAGCGCACGGAGAATTTTCACGCTCCACGGCAGGCCATCACGGCACGGCGTGCACCAGCCGCAGGATTCGCGGGCAAAGAACTCTTCCATATTGCGCAGCAGCGAAACCATGCTGACACTGTCGTCCACCGCCAATGCCAAGCCGGTGCCCATGCGCGTGCCGACCTTGCCGATACCGCCGGCGTACATCAACGCATCGAGGTGCTCGGGCAGAAGGAAGCCGGTACCAGCGCCACCAGGCTGCCAGCATTTCAGCGTGTAGCCGTCGCGCATGCCGCCGGCATAGTCTTCGAACAGCTCACGGGCGCTCACACCAAAGGGCAGTTCCCACAGACCAGGGTTCTTCACCTTGCCGGAGAAGCCCATCAGCTTGGTGCCGTGGTCTTCACTCTCGGGGCGAGCCAGGCTTTTGTACCAGTCCACGCCATTACCGACGATGGCCGGCACGTTGCACAGGGTTTCCACGTTATTCACACAGGTCGGCTTACCCCACACGCCGACGGCGGCGGGAAACGGCGGCTTGGCGCGCGGGTTGGCGCGGCGGCCTTCGAGTGAGTTAATCAGCGCGGTTTCTTCACCGCAGATATAACGCCCGGCACCGGTGTGGACGAATAGCTCGAAATCGAAACCGCTGCCGAGGATGTTCTTGCCCAGCAGGCCGGCGGCCTTGGCTTCCTCGATAGCGCGATTAAGATTCGCCGCCGCATCGACGTACTCGCCGCGCAGAAAGATATAGCCGCGATAGGCCTTGAGTGCGCGCGCGGAAATCAGCATGCCTTCCACCAACAGGTGCGGCAGCTGCTCCATGAGCATGCGGTCTTTCCAGGTGTTGGGCTCCATTTCATCCGCGTTGCACAGCAGGTAGCGGATGTTCATCGATTCATCGGCGGGCATCAGGCCCCACTTCACCCCGGTGGGGAAGCCGGCACCACCACGGCCTTTGAGGCCGGCGTCTTTCACCGTCTGCACGATATCGGCCTGAGCCATTTCGCTCAGCGCTTTGCGCGCAGCGGCGTAGCCGTTCTTCTGCTGGTACTCCTCCAGCCACACCGGCTGGCCGTCGTCACGCAGGCGCCAGGTCAGCGGGTGAGTTTCTTCACTGCGGGCGATGGTGTTAGCCGGCCCCATGGACGTCAGCGTAGTCATGCGTAAGCCTCCAGCAGTTTGGCGACGCCGTCGGCCTGCAGATTGCCAAAGGTGTCATCGTCGATCATCAGCGCCGGGGCCTTGTCGCAGTTGCCCAGGCAGCACACCGGCAGCAGGGTAAAGCGGCTGTCACTGGTGGTCTCGCCGAGGCCGATACCGAGCTGCTTGTGCATTTCAGCGACGACCGACTCATGGCCACCGACGTAGCAGGTCATGCTGTCGCATACGCGGATAATGTGGCGGCCCACCGGCTGACGGAAAATCTGACTATAGAAGGTGGCCACACCTTCGACGTCGCTGGCCGGGATGCCGAGGATCTCGCCGATAGCATCCGCCGCGCCGTCCGGCACCCAACCACGGGCTTTCTGCACAATTTTCAACGCTTCGATCGACGCCGCGCGCGGGTCTTCGTAGTGATGCATTTCATGCTCGATGGCCGAGCGCTCGGCGTCGCTCAAGGCAAAACGGTCAGTCTGAATAAGTGTGTTCATCATCAGCGGTCCACGTCGGCCATAACGAAGTCGATACTGCCCAGATACGCGATCAGGTCAGCCACCATGCTGCCGCGAATCACCGAAGGGATCTGCTGCAGGTGCGGGAAGCTTGGCGTACGAATGCGCGTGCGGTAGCTCATGGTGCTGCCGTCGCTGGTCAGGTAATAACTGTTGATGCCCTTGGTCGCCTCGATCATCTGGAAGCTTTCGTTGGCCGGCATGACCGGGCCCCAGGAAACCTGCAGGAAGTGGGTGATCAGGGTTTCGATGTGCTGCAGCGTGCGCTCTTTCGGCGGCGGCGTGGTCAGCGGGTGATCCGCCTTGTAAGGGCCCGCCGGCATGTTGCGCAGGCACTGGTCGATGATTTTGATGCTCTGACGCATCTCTTCCACACGCACCATGCAGCGGTCATAAGCATCGCCATTGGCCGCCAGCGGCACTTCAAACTCGAAGTTCTCGTAGCCGGAATACGGCCGCGCTTTGCGCAGGTCGAAATCACAGCCGGTGGCACGCAATCCGGCACCCGTGGTGCCCCATTCCAGCGCTTCTTTGGTGTTGTACTGCGCCACACCGATGGTCCGCGCCTTGAGAATGCTGTTCTTCAGGGCGGCTTTTTCGTACTCGTCGAGGCGCTTGGGCAGCCAGTCGACGAATTCCTTGACCAGACGATCCCAGCCGCGCGGCAGGTCGTGAGCGACGCCGCCGATGCGATACCAAGCCGGGTGCAGGCGGAAGCCGGTAATCGCCTCGATCACCTTATAAGCGCGCTGGCGGTCGGTGAAGGTGAAGAACACCGGGGTCATCGCGCCGACGTCCTGAATATAAGTCCCGAGAAACAGTAGGTGGCTGGTGATGCGGAAGAACTCGGCCATCATGATGCGAATCACATCGACCCGCTGCGGCACGGTGATGCCCGCGAGCTTTTCCACGGCCAATACGTACGGCAGGTTGTTCATCACCCCACCGAGGTAATCGATGCGGTCGGTGTAGGGAATAAAGCTGTGCCAGCTCTGCCGTTCGGCCATCTTTTCGGCACCACGGTGGTGGTAGCCGATCTCCGGTACGCAATCGACGATCTCTTCACCATCGAGCTGCAAAATGATGCGGAACGCACCGTGGGCCGATGGGTGATTCGGACCAAGGTTGAGGAACATATAGTCCTCGTGCTCGCCGCCGCGTTTCATGCCCCAGTCTTCCGGCTTGAAGCGCGCGGCTTCTTCCTCGAGCTGCTGCTTGGCCAGGGTCAGGCTGAACGGGTCGAACTCAGTGGCGCGCGCCGGGTAGTCCTTGCGCAGCGGGTGACCTTCCCAGGTCGGCGGCATCATGATCCGCGTCAGGTGCGGGTGGCCGGTAAAGTGAATACCGTAGAGGTCCCAGACTTCGCGCTCATACCAGTTGGCGTTGGGCCAGATGCTGGTGACGCTGGGCATATTCAGGTCACGCTCACTGAGCGCCACCTTAAGCATGATGTCGCTGTTCCGCTCCAGCGACATTAGGTGGTAAAACACGGTGAAATCCGCACCGGGCAAGCCACGGCGCTGGGTGCGCAGGCGCTCATCGACGCCATGCAGGTCATACAGCATGACGTAAGGGCGTGGCAGGTTGCGCAGGAAGGTCAGGATTTCGACCAGCCGCTCGCGGGCCACCCACAATACCGGCATGCCGGTACGGGTGCTTTGCGCGGTAAAGGCGTCAGCGCCAAAACGTGAATTCAGTTCGACGACCACATCTTGGTCATCAGGCTTGTACGGCGGTATGGACAGAATGCTGTCTGCAGTCATGGTCTCGGTCGCTATCGGTCAACGGCGTCAGTAGGCGGGCTCAAGCGAGCCCAGGCTTACACTTCGTCGGGGCTGCGCAGATTGGTTACGGCGATGCGCTCGGCGCGACGCTGCTCTTTCTGCGAAGGCATGTCGGCACGGTAAACACCTTGATCGCCAACCACCCAGGACAACGGCCGGCGCTCCTGGCCAATGGATTCCTGCAACAGCATCAAGCCTTGCAGAAAAGCCTCAGGGCGCGGTGGGCAGCCGGGGATATAGACGTCGACCGGCAGGAACTTATCCACACCCTGGACCACCGAGTAGATGTCGTACATGCCGCCAGAGTTGGCGCACGAGCCCATGGAGATCACCCATTTGGGTTCCAGCATCTGTTCATACAGACGCTGGATGACCGGAGCCATCTTGATAAAGCAGGTGCCGGCAATGACCATAAAGTCTGCCTGGCGTGGGGAGGCTCGAATCACTTCCGCACCAAAACGCGCAACGTCATGCGGCGCGGTAAAGGCGGTGGTCATTTCCACATAGCAGCAGGACAGGCCGAAGTTATAGGGCCATAGGGAGTTCTTGCGCCCCCAGTTCACTGCGCCATTAAGAACATCCGAGAGCTTGCCCATGTAGATGTTCTTGTGGACTTGATCGTCTAGCAGCGGGTCGGAAACAGTCTCCCGCTCGCCGACCGGATAGCGCTCATTGGGCGCATCCGGATCGATCCGAGTAAGTTTGTATTGCATTGCCAAAGCCTCATTGTTTTAGCTTCGCCTGCCGCTCGCGACGTCCCTGAGGTGCCCAATCGAGCGCCCCGATCCGCCAAAGGTAGACAAGACCTGCCAACAGAATTGCTATAAAGACTGTAGCTTCGATTAGCCCAGCCCAGCCGCTTTCGCGCACCGAGACGGCCCAAGCAAAGAGAAAGAGGGCTTCAACATCGAAGATCACGAAGAGCATCGCGACCAGATAAAATTTGGCTGACAGGCGCAGGCGCGCGCTGCCTACGGGCAACATACCGGACTCAAAAGGTTCGTTCTTGCTGCGCCCCCAGGCTTTACTTCCCAGCAGGCTGGACAGGCCGAGCATAAAGGCGATAAGCCCGAATACTCCGAGCAAAAACACAGCAAAAGCCCAGTTATGGGACATGGTCGTTACCGCATCAGGCATGCCGGTACTCCTTGGGTAAAGGGGCGGCTTGTATGGTTTTATTGAGGCGCGTGCAAAACCCAACTTGGGGCGCCGACAAAGTATGGCCGCAATTCTATGCGCACAACACATTAGTAACTAATTATTTTTTGTCCACAAAGCGACATTAACCTGTAGACAATTACCCGAACAATTCTAACCCCTCAGCCACAGCCATGGAACCGGATCAACAGTTGGTTCCATTGAAGACAGCCGCTATGCTTGGCTGCATCTCAATGGATAAAGACTATGACCCTCACCGAACTGCGTTACATAGTCACCCTCGCTCAAGAGCAGCACTTCGGCCGCGCGGCCGAACGTTGCCATGTCAGCCAGCCGACACTGTCGGTCGGGGTGAAGAAACTCGAAGATGAACTGGGTGTGCTGATCTTCGAGCGCAGCAAGAGCGCAGTGCGCCTGACGCCAGTCGGGGAAGGCATCGTCACCCAGGCGCAGAAAGTACTGGAGCAAGCTCAGGGCATCCGTGAGCTGGCCCAAGCCGGTAAAAACCAGATGGCCGCGCCGCTGAAAATCGGCGCGATCTACACCGTCGGTCCTTACCTGTTCCCGCATCTGATTCCGCAACTGCACCGCGTCGCACCCGACATGCCGCTGTATATCGAGGAAAACTTCACCCACGTACTGCGCGACAAGCTGCGCAATGGTGAGTTGGACGCGATCATCATCGCCCTGCCCTTCCACGAAGCCGATGTGCTGACCAAGCCGCTGTATGACGAGCCGTTCTACGCCCTGCTGCCGGCCGGCCACCCCTGGGCTGAGCTGAAGACCATCGACAGCAAGCTGCTGAATGACAAGAGCCTGTTGCTGCTCGGCGAAGGCCACTGCTTCCGCGATCAGGTGCTGGAAGCCTGCCCGACCCTGCGCAAGGGCGGCGAAGACAGCGCCAAGCACACCACGGTGGAATCCAGCTCGCTGGAAACCATCCGTCATATGGTCGCCTCGGGCCTTGGCGTGTCGATCCTGCCGTTCTCCGCGGTCGACAGCCATCATTACGCTCCCGGCGTGATTGAAGTACGCCCGCTCAGCGCACCGGCGCCGTTCCGCACCGTCGCTATCGCCTGGCGCGCCAGCTTCCCGCGGCCGAATGCGATCGAGGTACTGACTGACTCGATCCGCCTGTGCTCTGTGGCCAAACCACTGCCCAAGAGCAGCTAAGACAAGCCATGACCGAGCTGGCTGCAGTTTCTGTCACCGCGCTGAAAGGCGTGGGTGCGGCCCTTGCCGAAAAACTCGCCAAGGTCGGCCTGGAAACCCTGCAGGATGTGCTGTTTCACCTGCCGCTGCGTTATCAGGACCGCACCCGTATCGTGCCGATTGGCGCCCTGCGCCCCGGCCAGGACGCGGTGGTTGAAGGCATAGTCGCCGGCGCGGATGTGGTCATGGGTCGCCGACGCAGCCTGCTGGTGCGCTTGCAGGACGGCAGCGGCACCTTGAGCCTGCGCTTCTACCATTTCAGCCAAGCGCAGAAGGAAGGCCTCAAACGCGGCACCCAAGTGCGCTGCTATGGTGAAGTAAGGCCCGGCTCCTCAGGTCTGGAAATCTATCACCCGGAATACCGCGCACTGACGGGCAGCGAGCCGATAGCCGTAGAACAGACCCTCACGCCGATCTACCCGACCACCGAAGGCCTGACCCAGCAGCGCCTGCGCCAGCTCAGTGAACAGGCCCTGGCCCGCCTCGGACCGCACAGCCTGCCGGACTGGCTGCCGCGCGAACTGGCCGACGACTACCAACTCAGCCCGCTCGATCAGGCGATTCGCTACCTGCATCGGCCGCCGCCGGATGCCGACCTGGAGGAACTCGCCGAAGGCCGCCACTGGGCCCAGCACCGCCTGGCCTTTGAGGAACTGCTGACCCATCAACTGTCGCTGCAACGCCTGCGCGAAAGCGTGCGCGCGCAGCAGGCACCGGCCATGCCACTGGCTAAAAAACTACCGCAGCAATACCTGGCCAACCTCGGATTTACCCCCACCGGCGCGCAACAGCGGGTCGGCGCGGAAATCGCCTACGACCTCAGCCAACACGAGCCCATGCTGCGCCTGGTGCAGGGTGACGTGGGCGCTGGCAAAACCGTGGTCGCCGCCTTTGCCGCCTTGCAAGCACTGGAAGCCGGTTATCAAGTGGCGCTGATGGCGCCCACTGAGATTCTCGCCGAGCAGCACTTCATCAACTTCAGCAAATGGCTGGCACCGCTGGGTCTAAAGGTCGCTTGGCTGGCCGGCAAGCTCAAGGGCAAAGCCCGCACCAGCGCGCTGCAACAGATCGCGGGCGGTGCACCGATGGTGGTCGGCACCCACGCCCTATTTCAGGATGAAGTGCAGTTCCAAAAACTCGCCTTGGTGATCATTGATGAACAACACCGCTTCGGCGTGCAGCAGCGCCTGGCCCTGAGACAGAAAGGCATTGGCGGACGCATGTGCCCGCACCAGCTGATCATGACCGCTACTCCCATCCCGCGAACCCTGGCCATGAGCGCCTACGCCGACCTCGACACCTCGATCCTCGACGAACTGCCGCCCGGCCGTACCCCGGTGAATACCTTGGTAATCGCCGACAGCCGCCGCCTGGAAGTGGTCGAGCGCGTGCGCCTGGCCTGTAATGAAGGCCGCCAGGCTTACTGGGTGTGTACGCTGATTGAGGAATCCGAAGAGCTGACCTGCCAGGCCGCCGAAACCACCTTCGTCGATCTGACCGCTGCGCTCGGCGGACTGAATGTCGGGCTGATCCACGGGAGAATGAAACCGGCAGAAAAAGCCGCGGTGATGGATCAGTTCAAACAGGGGCAGCTGCAACTGCTGGTCGCCACCACGGTAATCGAGGTGGGCGTCGACGTACCGAATGCCAGCCTGATGATCATCGAAAACCCTGAACGCCTGGGCCTGGCACAACTGCACCAACTGCGCGGGCGGGTCGGCCGGGGCAGCGCCGCCAGCCATTGCTTGCTGCTCTATCACGCACCGCTGTCACAATTGGGTCGCCAGCGCTTAGCAATCATGCGCGAAACCTGCGACGGCTTCGTCATTGCCGAAAAAGACCTGGAATTACGCGGCCCCGGCGAGATGCTCGGCACCCGCCAGACAGGCCTGCTGCAGTTCAAGGTGGCCGACCTGATGCGCGATGCCGACTTGCTGCCCGCCGTGCGTGACGCCGCGCAAGCACTGCTGGAACACTGGCCGCAGCATGTCAGCCCGCTACTTGAGCGCTGGCTACGGCATGGCCAACAATACGGGCAAGTGTGATACAGCTCACAAGACAACTGCTACCTGTGCCGCATTTTCGCCAGTCCGCTGTTTATACTCGCCTTAATGCCGCCTCTGCCGGAAACCGCCATGACTGAACTCGCCCTTGCCACCGACACTGCTCCGCAACCGCCTGCGGTGATTCTGCAATTGCTGGATAAGCTTGGTTTGCCGTACCGCATCTGCCACGACCAACCGAGCCTGCCAAGCGCACAACGCTTACAGGCGGTGCTGCTCGATGATGCCGTGGGTGCGCTGCTGGTGCTCTATCCACAAAATCAGCTGCTCGATCTCAACCGCCTGACCGAACTCACCGGGCGCCAGCTGGTGGCGGTCAAACCGGATCGCCTGGAGCGCATGCTCGGCAAGCACAACCTGAAAACGCTACCCGGCCTGCCGCCACTGACCAGTTCGCCGTGCCTGTATGACGAGCGCCTGCTAGACGTCCCCAGCCTTTACATCGAATCGGGCCAGCCGGGGGTTCTTCTCGAACTCGCCAGCGACACGTTCAAGAGCCTGCTAAGCAAGGCCAGCGCCGCACGCTTCGGCGAGCCGCTGAGCAATATCCACCTGAACCTCGACCGCCCGGACGACGACCGCGCGGAAATCACCCAGGCGGTCCAGGCGTTTACCGCCCGCCGGATCCAGCAACGGCTGGAAGAAACCATCGAAATTCCACCGCTGCCGGAAACCGCGCAGAAGATCATCAAGCTGCGCGTCGACCCGGACGCCACCGTCGATGACATCACCGGCGTGGTCGAAACCGACCCAGCGCTGGCCGCACAAGTGGTCAGCTGGGCGGCTTCGCCCTACTACGCCGCGCCCGGTAAAATTCGCTCGGTGGAAGACGCCATCGTCCGCGTGCTGGGCTTTGACCTGGTGATCAACCTGGCCCTGGGCCTGGCCTTGGGTAAAACCCTGAGCCTGCCCAAGGACAAGCCACAACAGGCTACGCCCTACTGGCAACAAGCGATTTATAGCGCTGCCGTGATCGAAGGCCTGACACGCGCCATCCCCCGCGCGCAACGTCCGGAAGCCGGTCTGAGCTACCTCGCTGGCCTGCTGCATAATTTCGGCTACCTGGTGTTGGCGCATGTGTTTCCGCCACACTTCTCGCTGATCTGTCGCCACCTGGAGGTCAACCCGCACCTCTCGCACAGCTATATCGAGCAACATCTGCTCGGTATCAGCCGCGAACAAATCGGCGCCTGGTTGATGCGCTACTGGGACATGCCGGAAGAGCTGGTCAGCGCCCTGCGCTTCCAGCACGACCCTGAGAACACCGGTGCACATGCGGCCTATCCAAACCTGGTGTGCCTGTCGGTCAGCCTGCTGCGCAATCGCGGCATCGGCGCCGGCCCGCAGAGCGAGATCCCGCAAAGCCTGTTCGATAATTTGGGGATCAGCCGTGAAAAGGCCGAAGAAGCGGTAAGCAAGGTGCTGGCCGCCGAAGTCGCGCTACGCGAGCTGGCGGCACAATTCCATCCTGCACACTAAAGCTGCAGAAAACACAAAGGGGCCTACGGGCCCCTTTGTCGTTTGAGTAGCATCACTACTTCTTCAGCTGCGCACGCCGGGCGGCGAACAGCTCTGGCAGCACCTGCGCGCTGCTATCAAGCAACAGGGCAACGGCGGGCTGCTCATACAACGCCGCATATTCAGCCAGTTGCTCGCTGGGCATCTGCCGGTAGGCATAGAGCATAAAAGACTCCACAGCCTCGGCACTGGAGGCGCGCAGCGCATTTTCCTGGGCCTGGGTCTGAGTGCTCAGGGCTTGTTCGTCGATGCTTTCGCCACGGCCCTGCAAGGCCAAAAACGCCTGAGTTTTGCCGACTTCATAGCGCAGCAAGGTCGCCAGAGTGGTGGTGTGTGCAGCCGCATCCAGACGCCGCACCAACTGCCGCCGCTCCTCACGCGGTGGCCGCTCGACCAGCTGTTCGCGATAAGCCGTCAGCCCTTGCGCACCGCCTTCACCGACCAACCGCTCAGCAGCGGTAAAACGCTGCGCCAACGGGCTTTCTAGCTGGCGCTGGGCTTGTTGCAGCTGGGTTTTATCAAGCTGACTGGCCAGACGCTTGGCTAAGTCTAGGCACAGGGCATCGGCGGCGAAGACGTTGCCCAGCTGCGCTTGCTGTTTATCCGGCAGACCGCGCTGCACCAGCGGCGCAGCCTGTTCGCAGAGCAAACGAATACCGGCCAGCTCAAATACCGGTGCAAAGGCTGCCGTTTTCGGGGGCGCGGCGTGGGCAAGGGTGGAAAACAACAGGGCGATCAGCAACAGACGCATGGGCACACTCTCACTATGGCTACGCCCAGCCTAGCGAAAGGCATGCGCGGCGACCAGTGTCAGCGCGCACAGCTGCGGGTCAGGCAGCTTTTTTGGCGGCGTCTTTCTTCTTCGGCATCAGGTATTTGGTCAAGCCCTGGAACCAGATCACCAGCGCCGGGTTGCCCTGGATCTGGATGTCCTTGTTCTGAATACCCTGCATAAAGGCCAGCTGCTTGTTCTTCGCGCTCATGGTGGCGAAACCATAAGCCGCATCTTTGAAGCCGAGGGCGAATGCTGGCTCGCTGACCGGGCCACGCTTGCTGGTGATGCGCTGATCTTTAACGATGAAGTGACGGGCCACTTTGCCGTCCAGGGTGTGCAGTTGGAAGACCATGTCGCGGTCAACTAATTGCTGTTGGAACGCCGGGTTTTCACGGCTGGCCTTAGCCATCAGGCGGCCCAGCATCCACAGAAGAAAACGGAATTTCATGCGCGAGGCCTCGCAAAGAGTCAGGAAAAGGCGGCGCATTGTAGCGGTTTGTCGCGGGGACTACATCTGACCGCAAGAAGGGCGTGAGCACGCGGGCCAGGGCGCAGTCGTCCGGGGCCGGTGGCCCCGGGTTCGAGGTCTCAGTTAACCGCGTCTTTCAATAACCCGCAGAAAACCGTTTCAAAATTCACGTTTTGCAATTTATTTATTCATAATCATGCACTTACAATGTATAAATCCATGCTACTGCGCTAATCATTTCAATTCAACCCCTCAGCCCCCTAGATTCGTTGCGGAGGGATCAGGATCGCCGTGATTTTGAAACAGCGACCGCTCGGTGACTCCCCCAACACGATCTATGAGCTGCCAGAAAATGATACGTTTTGATAAATCGGTGCCTCCAAAGCTGCTTGTAATACACGAACATCCCGTCCTCCGCGCCCAGGCTCGCAAGCATCTGGAGTCATCCGGATACACGGTGGTTGAAGCAGGTAGCTGTAGAGAGGCTATCGCAATCATGCATACCTGCACCTTCGCAGGAATAATTGTCGATAACGATATGGCTGATTATGAGGCTGCATCTCCACTTTCCGCTCGGAGCGCTACTGGAAACTCTAATATCCCGTGCATAGTACTTGCAACAACTCGGGTTATTCGAAAGCCGGATAAAGATTTCAACACAGCCTTAGATGATTACTTGTATAAGCCTTTCAAACCTAGGGATGGTCTGAAGTAGTCATGTATTTCTGGCTAACTTCAGCCTCCGCCGATTTTGAAAGCGGCAAATCGATCAAAAGCGATCAGATCACCCGCTTATTTCTGTGTTTTTAGCCGCCGCAAGCACCTCGCGGCAGCCATTCCCCGCATTACAGGCGCACCTCTCCCGCATTCGTCAGTAAATGTCTGCGCGCCATCCACAGATTCGACAGCGCGAACAGTGTCACCAGTTGCGCCGTGTTC
>NZ_JAYEET010000025.1:0-35458 GCF_034653255.1 Pseudomonas spirodelae
GCGTAAGGGCGGCCAAGAACCGGAGGACGATGAGCCGTTCTGATTTCATGGCGACGACGGCCTGCTACATGGCTGCGTGTGGCAGGTCTTAAACAACTGAACTGGGCTAGCGAAGGAGTGGGGGCAACAGCAGCTGCGCTGGTAGACTTATCCACAGTTGCTGGTAACAAAATCAGCAATCCGCCCTGGGTCAAATTTCAATCGGCAGGGTGGGTCAATTTTCCATCAGCGCCAACATTTCAATCCCCTGAAGCTCTTTCATCTGCGCTTTGAGCTTGGCGATTTTATCTTCCAGGCTGGCAGTGTCTGGCGCGGAGGCGCTAGGAATCTGTCGATCAGCCGCATCGAGCGATGCCAAGTAACGGCTAATGCTCGTCTCGATTTCTTCCATGCGCCGCTTCAGTTTGGCGCTGGTGAAATTCCGGTCTCGGTTGTTCACCGCCTTGAATTTACTGCCGTCGATGGCGACTAGGTTTTCGCTGAACAATCCCAACTGCTGGCAGAGCAAAACGAACTGGCGGCATACACCGCGAATGGCTTTGCTGTTGTCTTTTCGGAAGTTGGCGATGGTCTTGAAGTCGGGCATCAATCGCCCGGTCAGCCACATCAGCTCGACATTGCGTTGGGCTTCTCGCTCAAGGCGTCGGCTCGATTGGATGCGGTTTAGGTAGCCGTAGATATAGATCTTCAGCAGGATCTCAGGGTGGTAGGCAGGTCTGCCGGTTTCGGCTGGAATGACACCATCAAAACCTAGCGTGGCTAGGTCGAGTTCGTCGACGAAGACATCGACCACACGTGCCGGATTGGTATCGCTGACGTAGTCGTCGAGGCTTTCGGGAAGTAAGGTACTTTGACCTCGGTGTTCACCCTGGATAAACCGTTTCATGGGCGTCCCTTGCGCTGAGATTCTCGGAAATCATAGCAAGGGTTTACCGATGCGTTTTTACACACTCTGGGCCGGTTAGCGACCACTTCTCAGGCTAGCCATGCTTGTCCTCCCACATGTGGAGGACTTGCCATGAACATCACTGCTACCTGCACCCGCCGGCCCTGGAACAAAGGAAAGTTGGTCGGACAGAAAACCCCGCTCCGGCTGAGAGATATCTGGGCCATCCGAGTAAGGCTTCAGCTTGCAGAACGAACCCGGGATCTGGCTTTGTTCGATCTGGCCATCGACAGCAAGCTTCGAGCCTGCGACTTAACCAAGCTCCGTGTATGCGACGTTGCTCATGGCGAGCATGTGTCATCACGAGCAATGGTTATGCAGCAGAAAACGAAGCGACCAGTGCAGTTCGAAATTACTGAGCAAACACGGTCTGCTCTCGCGGCCTGGATACACCAAGCCCAGCTCCGTAGCCAGGACTGCCTTTTCCCGAGCAGGCTGCACACCTCAGACCATCTATCCACTCGTCAATACGCTCGTATCGTCAAAGGCTGGGTGCAAGCCATTGGCCTTGATCCGGCCATGTATGGCACTCACACAATGAGACGTACAAAGGCATCACTGATCTATCGCAGGACAAAGAACTTGCGGGCCGTTCAACTTCTGCTTGGCCATACGAAGCTGGAGAGCACCGTTCGATATCTTGGGATTGAGGTCGACGACGCCTTGGAAATGGCAGAGCAGACCGAGGTTTGACCATGTATAGCGACGGTCGAAGTCAGGCCGTCGCTAACCGGCCAACACCGGCCATTCAGCGTCTACGGATTCTGGGTCAATTCACTGCGACTTAACCCAGCTCCGCTCACGAGACATTGCCCATGGAGAGCACGTGTCATCGCAAGCCATTGTGATGCAGCAGAAAACTAAGCGGCAAGAGCAGTTTGAGATTACAGAGCAAACGCGGACGACTTTAGAGGCCTGGATAATTCGGACTCATTCAATCAACCCCAACCGTACTCTCGAGTTTTACTTTAAGGAAACGCCACCTCGACGGCATCGCCATTAAAGCGCACCGGCCACACGCTCAACGCCTGCTTAGGATATTCCAGGCAGGTACCGTCCTCCAGGCGAAAGTGTTGTTTGTACAGCGGTGCAACCACCACTAAGTCCCCGGCCAAACTGCCCACCAGGCCACGGCCAATCACATTGGCTCCCGACTTCGGGTCGCGGTTATCAATGGCGAACAAACGCTCACCTTCCGGCTCGTTGGGTAGGTAGAACAGCGCCACTTGGACGCCCTCCAGCAAGGCCACTACACCAGAGTTGGAGACTAGGTCCTGACGGGTGCACAGTGTTTTCCAGTGGGTGTATTGGGCAGCTACGACGGCATTGGCTTGGCTCATCAGACGATCTCCTCGGCGGCTATCAGGTGCAGCTCTTCTGCACGAATTGGACGGCGTTGGCCGCGTTCTTTGACGAAGTGAATATCAGGGTCAGCGCCGTTATCGTTGACGAAGGTACGGAAGCGTTTGAGCTTCTCTGGATCTTTCAGGGCGTTGGCCCATTCGCATTCGTAGCGTTCGACCACCAACTGCATCTGCCCTTCCAACTCGGCAGCCAGACCCAGGCTGTCATCGATAATCACAGCCTTCAGGTAGTCCAAGCCACCCTCCAGGCTTTCGCGCCATACAGAGGTGCGTTGCAGCTTGTCGGCGGTGCGGATATAGAGCATTAGGAAGCGGTCGATGTAGCGGATCAGAGTGTCGTCATCGAGGTCGGTGGCGAACAGTTCAGCGTGCCGCGGGCGCATGCCGCCGTTGCCGCTGATGTACAAGTTCCAGCCCTTCTCGGTGGCGATTACGCCAACGTCTTTGCTTTGCGCTTCGGCGCATTCCCGGGTGCAACCGGATACCGCAAACTTGAGCTTGTGCGGCGAGCGCAGGCCCTTGTAGCGATCCTCAATCAGCAGGGCCATTTGCACACTGTCTTGCACGCCATAACGGCACCAGGTACTGCCCACGCAACTCTTCACCGTGCGGGTGGACTTGCCATAGGCGTGGCCGGTTTCAAAGCCGGCGGCAATCAGTTCCCCCCAGATATCTGGCAGCTCGTGCAGTTGCGCGCCGAACAGGTCGATACGCTGGCCGCCAGTGATCTTGGTGTACAGATCGTACTTTTTCGCCACTGCACCAATGGCAATCAAACCATCTGGGCTGATCTCACCACCGGGAATACGCGGTACCACCGAGTAGGTGCCGTTCTTCTGCATGTTGGCCATAAAGGTGTCGTTGGTGTCTTGCAGCGGCACCAACCATGATTCCTGAATTTGCCGGTTCCAGCACGAGGCTAGAATGGAGCCCACAGCGGGTTTGCAGATGTCGCAACCGAGGCGGCCTTTGCCATGGCGGGCCAGCAGTTCGTCGAAGGTTTCGATGCCTTCCACGCGCACCATGGAGTACAGCTCCTGGCGGGTGAAAGCAAAGTGCTCGCACAAACTCTTGTCAACGCTAACGCCACGGGCCGTCAACTCATGCTCGAACACCTGCTTAAGCAAGCTGGCGCAACCGCCGCAACCGGTGGCGGCTTTGGTCTGTGCTTTAAGGCCGGCAAGGTCGCCGCAACCAGCGTCGATGGCGCAGCAAATCGCGCCTTTACTGACGTTATGGCAGGAGCACACGGTGGCCGTAGCTGGCAGGGCATCAACGCCAAGCGCCGGTGCGGCTTCGCCAAGGGGCAGAATCAACGACGAGGGGTCGGCTGGCAGAGTAATGCCGTTTTGTACGTATTGCAGTAGGGTGTCGTAGTAACTGTTGTCGCCCACCAGCACCGCGCCCAAGGCTTGTTTGCCATCGGCGGACACCACCAAGCGCCGGTAGCTGCCTGTGGATTCATCAATAAAGCGGTAGCTACGCGAACCGGCGATGGCGCCATGAGCGTCACCGATGGAACCGACATCTACACCAAGCAGCTTGAGCTTGGTGGACATGTCGGCGCCCATAAACGGAACGGCCGTTTCGTCACAGAGTTGCGCCGCAACGCTGCGGGCCATTTGGTAACCCGGCGCAACCAAACCAAATATGCTGCCACTCCAGGCCGCGCATTCGCCGATAGCGTAAATGTTGGCATCGCTGCTACGGCATTGGCTGTCGATGGCGATACCGCCACGGGCGCCTAGCTCCAATTCGCATTGTTTGGCCAAGGCGTCCTGCGGGCGGATGCCAGCGGAGAAAACTATCAGATCTGTTTCCAAGAACTCATCGTTGGCGAAGTTCATGCGGTAGCGGTATTCGCTGCCGGCGGAGATCGACTGGGTACCGCGAGACAAATGCACGCTAACGCCAAGAGCTTCGATACGCGACTTCAGAGCGTGGCCGCCGTGATCATCCAACTGCACCGGCATCAAGCGCGGGGCGAACTCCACCACGTGGGCTTCCAGGCCCAAGCACTTAAGGGCGTTTGCCGCTTCCAGACCGAGCAAACCGCCCCCCACAACCACGCCACGACGGGCGTTCTTGGCGGCGGCTTGGATAGTATCGAGGTCGGTCAGGGTACGGTAGACCAAGCGCGAGTCGCCGGCGGCACCTTCAATCGGCGGCACAAAGGGGAACGAGCCGGTGGCCAGTACAAGCTGATCATAGGGCACGCAACCATTGGCAGTAATCACCTCGCGGCTGGCGCGGTCGATTTCCAGCACCGGCACGCCCAGGTGCAGGGTGACGCCTGGGGTTTGATACAGCGCCCAGTCGCCAAGGGCGAGGGATTCGGCATCGCGCCCACCGAAGTATTCGGACAGGTGCACACGATCGTAGGCGCGCAGCGGCTCTTCGCTGAACACATGAATCTGGTAGCGGCTCAACGCGCCGCGTTCCACCAACTGCTCTACGCAGTGGTGACCAACCATGCCGTTGCCGATGACGACTAATTGCTGAAGATCTTTGCTGTTCATGTGTACACCCGCCAACGCCGCTACAGTTTTTTTTGAGCAAAAAAAACGCCTGGAACCAAAAGGTTCCAGGCGTCTTTGCCTGTTCGTACTGCCGGCCTAGTAAGCCTGACGCAGTCCTTGTCACCCGGGCCTGTCTCAGCCAACGATCGCCATTGATCGACGGGGTGTCTCACCTGCGCAATGGCAGTGAGTTCATAAAGACTATGCAGTGGCTGTGCCAGAATTTTATTTGCACCCTGAAAACGCCGTATTTACGGGCTTTCCCTCCAAGCAGGGGAATTACCTCACGTGCCAATTCAGAGCTAAAACAGTGCAGTTTTCGACCTACCGCCCCAACGTGACGCGACTTAGGCATCACACAGTACCTGTGGGAGAGGCTTCAGCCTCGATGCTTTTAAAGTCAAAACTCGCGACTGAAGCCGCTCCCACACAACCGCACACGAGCTTGCGACACTTTTGGCCCAGCCATTGCTAAGTACAAGCAAGGCCGTCAACGATGATGGCCAACACATTCAAGCAATACACACGACAAAGGCGCCGTGCAGCCCCCGTTGAAAGACGAGGAGCAGCATGGCGCCTTTGTCGTTTCTGCAGGTGGATACGGCGATGGCAGCACTACCGACAACCAGCAAAACCGTACGTAGCGTATGCCCCTACTGCGGGGTGGGCTGCGGCATTGTTATGCAGGTGGAAGACAACCTGATCGTCAACGTTTCCGGGGACAAACAGCACCCCAGCAACTTCGGTCGCCTGTGCACCAAGGGCAGTACCTGCGGCCAAGCCGTGGTCAACAGTGGGCGCATGGAGCACGCGTTTATGCGCCAGGAGCGCAACCTTTCCCCGGTGCGCGTGGCCATCGACCAAGCCATCGACGCTACCGCCAGCCGTCTGTGCAGCATCATCGACGAGCACGGCCCGGATGCCGTAGCCCTGTATGTCAGCGGGCAAATGTCCCTGGAGGCGCAGTATCTGGCCAACAAGCTGACCAAGGGTTTTATTCGTAGCAGCCATATCGAATCCAACTCGCGCCTGTGCATGGCCAGCGCCGGCAGCGGCTACAAACAATCCCTCGGTGCCGATGGTCCGCCCGGCTCCTACAGCGACTTTGAGCACAGCGATGTGTTTGTAGTGATCGGCGCCAACATGGCCGACTGTCACCCCATTCTGTTTCTGCGCCTGCTCAACCGGGTTAAGGCCGGGGCCAAGCTGATCGTCATCGACCCACGGCGCACCGCCACTGCCGACAAGGCCAGCCTGTACCTACAAATCGCCCCAGGCACCGACCTGGCGCTGCTCAATAGCTTGCTGCATGTGCTGGTGAAAAACGGCCATACCGACCCAGCGTTTATCGCTGAATTCACCGAAGGCTGGGAGGTAATGCCGAGCTTTCTTGAGGACTACTCGCCCGAGAAAGTCGCCGCCATTACTGGTTTGAGCGCGGCCGATATTCGCCAGACCGCGCAGTGGATTGGTGAAGCAGAAAACTGGATGAGCTGCTGGACCATGGGCCTCAACCAGAGCGTGCAAGGCACCTGGCACACCAACGCCCTATGCAACTTGCACCTCGCCACCGGCGCCATTTGTCGTCCAGGCAGCGGGCCGTTCTCCCTTACCGGCCAACCCAATGCCATGGGCGGCCGCGAGATGGGCTATATGGGCCCCGGCCTACCTGGCCAGCGCTCCGCCTTGGTGGCCGAGGACCGCGCGTTTATTGAACGGATATGGGCCCTGCAACCCGGCAGCCTTCGGAGCGAAGGTGGCGATGGCACGGTGGCCCTATTCGAGGCCATGGCCGCCGGCGAAGTAAAAGCCTGTTGGATTATCTGCACCAACCCGGTAGCCAGTGCGCCCAATCGCAAAACCGTGATTGAGGCACTACAAAAGGCCGAACTAGTGATCACTCAGGACGCTTACCTGGACACCGAAACCAATCGCTATGCCGACATCCTGTTGCCCGGCGCGCTGTGGGCGGAAGCCGAGGGGGTGATGATCAACTCCGAGCGCAACCTCACCCTAATGCAGCAAGCCGTAACTCCGCCAGGCGACACCTTGGCCGACTGGAAAATTATCGCCCGCGTGGCCTGCGCCATGGGCTACAGCGAAGCGTTTAGCTACAACAGCGCCAGCGAAATCTTTGAAGAAATCAAACGCTGCTGGAACCCCAAAACCGGCTACGACATTCGCGGTGCCAGCTATGAACGCCTGCGCGAGCAACCGTTGCAATGGCCCATTGCCGATAGCGACGCGGCCACGCGTAACCCACTGCGTTACTTGAATAATGACACCAGCCAAACCCTGAAACTGGCCGCAGACGGCAGCCAACCGGCACTGGTGTTTGCCACCGACAGTGGCAAGGCGCAGTTCTTTGCACGCCCCCATTTGCGGCCTGCAGAACTGCCCGATGAGAACTTCCCCCTGATACTCAATACCGGTCGCCTGCAGCACCAGTGGCACACCCTGACCAAGACCGGGAAAGTACCCACACTGAACAAGCTCAACCCCGGCCCCTTTGTGGAAATTCACCCCAGCGACGCCACCCGCCTGGCAATTAGTGAACGCGACGGCGTGGAAATTCGTTCCCGCCATGGCGTGGCGGTGCTACCGGCCTTAATCAGCGACCGCGTACGCCCAGGCAACTGCTTTGCGCCCTTCCACTGGAACGATGTGTTTGGCGAACAGCTGGCCATTAACGCTGTGACCAGCGACGCCATTGACCCCGTATCCCTGCAGCCGGCGTTCAAGTTTTGCGCCGTTAGCCTACAAGCCGTCAGCCGTGCGCCGTCCCCTCAGGGGACCACTGTTTCCGAGGAGCTCGCCCCCATGCAGACCAATGCCTTTGCTCGCCTGCTTAACCTCGACACCCCGGCGCAGTTGCAACTGAGCGCCGCCGAGGAGCTGTATATGCAGGGCTATCTGTTGGGCCTACGCAGCCTGGAAGGGCGTGTAAGTGGCGTGCCCACCCTGCCCGCCAGTGCACCGCTAACGGAAAACAAACGCCTGTTGCTGGATGGCATGTTGGCGGGGCTGTTTTCACGCCAAACCGCGGGTCTGGATATGCCCAGCCATGCGCTGCAACTGCTCAGCGCAGCACCGGCAGAAGTCATCGCCCCGCAGTGGTTGGTGCTGTGGGCCTCACAAACCGGCAACAGCGAAGATCTGGCCGAAACCTGCACACAGCGCCTACGCAGTAAAGGCCAACGCGTGCGGATGATGGCCATGGATGACGCCAAGCTGGAGGACCTATGTGGCGCCGCCGGCGTACTACTGGTGACCAGCACCTTTGGCGATGGCGAGCCACCGGACAATGCCGCCAGTTTTTGGGCTAGCCTGGAAAACGCCGAAGCCCAAGCCTTGGCCAGCAGCCGCTACAGCGTGTTGGCCCTGGGCGACTCCAGTTACGACCAGTTCTGTGGCTTTGGCCGCAAGCTGGATGAGCGCCTAGCAGCCCTCGGCGGCGAATGCCTGCACGCGCGCCAAGAGTGCGAACCGGACTATCAACAAGCTGCCGAGCAGTGGCTGGAAAAAATCTGCATAGCCTTGCCAAGCGGGCCCATTGCCGCAGTGGAAAAAACCTCCAACTTGCTGCCAACCCCCATCGAAAGTAGCCGCTACAACCGTCACAACCCGCTGATCACTCGGTTGCTAGAAAACCGCATTCTCAACAGCCAGGGGGCGCAGAAGGAAACCCGCCATATCGTCTTCGACCTCGGCGACCACGACTTCCCCTACCAAGCCGGCGATGCCCTGGGCGTATGGCCGAGCAATTGCCCAGAGCAGGTCAATGCCCTTCTCAAGGCCTTGCAGCTCGATGGTGATTGCAGCGTTGAGCTCAAAGAACAAACGCCCATGACCCTGCGCATGGCCCTAGAAGAACACTTGGAAATCGTCCGCATCACCCCTCAGCAGCTGCAGTGGGTATGCGAGCGCTCCGCCAGTCCGCTCTTGGAAGAGCTGCTGCAGGGCGGAGACCAAGCCGAACTCAAGGATTGGCTCTGGGGCCGTCAGTTGCTCGACCTGTTGTTGGAGTTCCCAATCCCCCTCAACAGCGATGAACTGCTGAGCTTGCTCAAGCCGCTGCAACCGCGCCTGTACTCCATTTCATCGAGCCCTAAAGCGCACCCAAACCAAGTGCATATCACCGTTTCTACCGTGCGCTACCAGCACCAGAACAAGCAGCGTGGTGGCGTCTGTTCAACCTTCCTAGCCGACCGTGCAGAGGGCCGGGGCGCACGGATATTCCTGCAACGCTCGGCGCACTTTCGCCCCCCACAAGACCCGCAGTTGCCGCTAATCATGATTGGCCCAGGCACCGGCATCGCGCCTTTCCGCGCCTTTCTGCAGGAGCGCCAAGCCCAGGGCGGTTCTGGCAAAAACTGGTTGTTCTTTGGCGAACAACGCGCCGTAAGCGACTTCTACTACCACGACGAACTACGTACCTGGCAACGCAGCGGCCTGCTCAGCCGCCTAGACACCGCCTTCTCCCGCGACCAGGCAGAAAAAATCTACGTGCAACAACGCATACTCGAAGAGGGCGCGCTGCTGTGGAGCTGGCTGCAACAAGGCGCCTCGGTATGCGTCTGCGGCGACGCCGCACGCATGGCCAAAGACGTCGACGCAGCCCTGAAAAAGATCGTGCAAGTACACGGAAAAATGAGCAGCGGCGCCGCCACCCTGTACGTCAGCGGCATGAGCAAAGAGCGACGGTATTTGCGCGATGTGTATTGATGCCCACGCTTGCGGGGATCGCGACTGAAGTCGCTCCTATGCAGATCAAGAGCCGAACCCGCCAAACACAAACTCGGCACAGCAATTGCTGTTCTTCCCGCTAAGGTCGCCAGTCAACGCCACGTGGCGACCTTATTGACAACTGCGTCGTGCTACCCGGTTGATAACCCGCGGTAGGGACATCGTTTTTTGTGGTCTAGGTTTTCAGGAACACCCCTATGAGCGATGGCCTGCTTATGCACTCTCTGGCCTGGGTAGCGGGCAGCGATGCCCCAGAAAGGAACGTCCTCAATATCGGCTACATGCCGCTTAGCGACTGCGCCTCCGTGGTCGTAGCGGCCACCCAGGGCTTTGCCCAGCCCTATGGCTTAACCCTCAACCTCAAACGCCAGGCCTCCTGGGCTGGCATCAATGACAAGCTTATAAGCGGCGAACTGGACGCCGCCCACAGCCTGTACGGCATGATCTACGCCATTCAACTGGGCATCAGCGGCGCCGCTGCTACCGATATGGCCGTGCTTATGGGTCTGAACCAGAACGGCCAGAGCATCAACCTGTCGCAACCACTGAAAGAGGCTGGTGTGACCAGCGCCAGTGCACTGCAACAGCGCGCGCACCAAAGCGGCACAAAACTTACCTTCGCCCAGACCTTCCCCACCGGCACCCATGCCATGTGGCTGTATTACTGGCTGGCCAGCCAGGGCATTCACCCGCTGCAGGATGTAAACAGCGTGGTGGTGCCGCCGCCGCAAATGCTCGCGCACCTGGAAGCAGGGCGCATTGATGGCTTTTGCGTGGGCGAACCCTGGTGCGCCAATGCCGTGGAGCATGGCCAGGGCTTTACCCTGACCACCAGCCAAGCCATCTGGCCGGATCACCCGGAAAAAGTCCTGTCCTGCACTCGCGAATTTGTTGAGCAAAACCCCAATACCGCCCGCGCTCTGGTGATGTCGGTGTTGGAAGCCAGCCGCTTTATTGAGGAAAGCCACGAGAACCGTCGCAGCACAGCACAACTGTTGAGCAGCAGTGAGTACCTAGATGCGCCGTTATCCAGTGTCGAACCGCGCCTGCTGGGCGAGTACAGCGATGGCCTGGGCAATCAATGGCACGACGCCAACGCCCTGCGCTTCCATAACAACGGCGCTGCAAACTTTCCCTACCTCTCGGATGGCATGTGGTTTCTCACTCAGTTCCGCCGCTGGGGTTTGCTGCGCCAGGACCCTGACTACCTCGCCGTAACCTGCCAGGTGCAACAAACTGAGCTGTACAGCGCCGCCGCAACCGCCCTGGATATTCCTGTGCCTAATGCCACCATGCGCACCAGCCGCCTGCTCGATGGCAGCGTTTGGGACGGTACCGACCCTGCCGGCTATGCCCGCAGTTTTAACCTGCATGCCCTCAATGATCACTGACAGGAGCTGGCCGCTATGCTGCGTATCCTGCTGATCAATGACACCTCGAAGAAGGTCGGGCGCTTGCGTACGGCCTTGAGCGAGGCGGGCTTTGAAGTGATCGACGAGTCAGGGCTGACCATCGACCTGCCCGCCCGCGTGGAAGCCGTGCGTCCGGACGTGGTATTGATCGACACCGAGTCGCCAAGCCGGGATGTGATGGAACAAGTGGTGCTGGTGACCCGCGACCAGCCACGGCCGATTGTGATGTTTACCGACGAGCACGATCCCGGCGTGATGCGCCAGGCGATCAAGTCTGGTGTGAGCGCCTATATCGTCGAAGGCATCCATGCCCAGCGCTTGCAGCCGATCATGGACGTGGCCATGGCGCGCTTTGAAAGCGACCAAGTGCTGCGCTCGCAACTACACGCCCGCGACCAGCAGCTGGCTGAGCGCAAACGGGTTGAGTTGGCCAAGGGTATGTTGATGAAAATGAAAGACTGCAACGAAGAGGAGGCGTACACACTGATGCGTCGCCAAGCCATGAGCAAACAGCAGAAGCTGATTCAGGTGGCAGAGCAGATTATCGCCATGACTGAGTTGTTGGGCTAACCGTAGGAGCGGTAGCTGCGCGGTGCGCACCCTACAAAATCAAACGCAGAGCCTGCTCCACAACACAGCACACTGCACCAACAGTGGCTCTACACAGCCTAAAAGTCTCTGCAAATAAAAGTAAAACCATTGCCTTAGAGCTCTCCAGCCTAATTGGCACACAACCTGCTTATGTATCAGCACAGGTAGCCAACGGCGGTTGCCCCACCACGACAAAGACGTCGCACTTCCCCTCGCTAAAGCGAACTTGGGATTGCGGCGTCTTTTGCGTTTATGGCCTTGGAAACGGGGCCTGGTGGGCAGCTCTCAAAGCTACCCACCTGCAAACACAACTACCTATTTGCAGATGAGGTACTGGGAATGAACACCAACAGTTTCTGGAAAGCCGGCCACACCCCCACGTTGTTTGCCGCCTTTTTGTATTTCGATTTGAGCTTTATGGTTTGGTACCTGCTAGGCCCAATGGCAGTACAGATTGCCACTGACCTGCAACTAACCACTCAGCAACGCGGATTTATGGTGGCTACGCCGATTCTGGCTGGCGCCCTGCTGCGCTTTTTGATGGGCATACTGGCGGATCAGTTGTCGCCAAAAACCGCCGGTATCTTCGGCCAAGTGGTTGTGATTGGCGCACTGCTGGTGGCTTGGCAGTTGGGCATCCACAGCTATGAACAAGCACTGCTGCTCGGTGTGTTCCTCGGTATGGCCGGTGCTTCGTTTGCCGTAGCCCTACCGCTGGCATCTCAGTGGTACCCCGCGGAACACCAAGGCAAGGCCATGGGCATCGCCGGCGCTGGCAACTCGGGCACCGTGATTGCCGCTTTGGCTGCCCCGCTGCTGGCCGCAGCCTTTGGTTGGAGCAATGTGTTTGGCCTGGCGCTGATCCCACTGGTGCTGACGCTTATCGCCTTCACCCTGATGGCCCGTAACGCTCCAAACCGCAGCAAAGCTAAATCCATGGCCGATTACTTCAAGGCCCTGGGCGACCGTGATAGCTGGTGGTTTATGTTCTTCTACAGCGTCACCTTTGGCGGCTTTATCGGCCTAGCAAGCGCCCTACCCGGTTATTTCCACGACCAGTACGGCCTCAGCCCAGTGACCGCCGGCTATTACACCGCGGCCTGTGTATTCGGTGGCAGCCTGATGCGACCTCTAGGCGGCGCCCTAGCCGACCGTTTTGGTGGCATTCGTACCTTGCTGGGCATGTATGCCGTGGCCTCCATCTGCATTGCTGCGGTGGGCTTTCATCTGTCTAGTTCGGTGGCGGCATTGGCCTTGTTCGTTAGCGCCATGCTGGGCTTGGGTGCAGGTAACGGTGCAGTGTTCCAACTGGTGCCACAGCGCTTTCGTAAAGAGATTGGTGTGATGACCGGCCTGATCGGCATGGCAGGAGGAATCGGCGGTTTCCTCCTGGCTGCAGGCCTGGGTGCAATCAAACAGAATACCGGCGACTACCAAATCGGCCTGTGGTTATTTGCCAGCCTGGGCGTGATTGCCTGGTTCGGTTTGCACGGTGTGAAAAAACGCTGGAGAACCACGTGGGGTTCGGCTGCCTTTACCGCTGCACGGGTCTGAGTAAACCGCCATGGGCTTGCATCTGAGCTACGCCGAAAGCAGCGCCAGCGGGCCGCGCGTGGAGAACCAGGATGCGGTGCGTCTGGTCACTCCGGCGCCATCGCTGGCTGGCAGCAAGGGTTATTTGTTTGCCTTGGCTGACGGCGTTAGCCAATGCGCGGACGGTGGCTTGGCTGCCCGGTCAACCTTGCAAGCACTGGCTCACGACTACTACGCCACGCCGGAAACCTGGGGCGTGGCGCAAGCCCTGGACCGTCTGTTGCTTGCACAAAACCGCTGGCTGCATGCCAATGGCGGCGGCCAGCCGCTGCTCACCACCCTCAGTGCTTTGGTGATGCGCGGTCGGCACTTTACCCTCGCACATATCGGCGATTGCCGGGTGTACCGCTGGTTTGCCGGGCAGTTACAGCGCATCAGCGAAGACCACGTGTGGGGCCAACCGGGTATGCAGCATGTGCTCAAGCGCGCCATGGGCTTGGAGCAGCATGTGGTGGTGGATTACCTGGATGGCGAGTTGCGCCTTGGCGAGAGCTTTCTGCTGGTCAGCGATGGCATTTGGGCCACCCTGAGTGAGGCCTCAATTGCCGGTATTCTGCGTGATGAACAGCAGTTGCAAGCGGCCAGCCAGGCCCTGGTTAGTGCTGCCCATCAAGCTGGCAGCCAGGACAACGCCAGTGCCGTGCTGGTACGGGTCGATGAATTGGGTGAGACCAGCTTGGGCGACGCTCTGGGGCAGCTGGATCAATGGCCACTGCCACCATTGTTAAAGCCCGGGCAAGTATTTGAAGGCTGGCAGGTGGAGGCCCTTGTGGGGCAAAACCGCCAGTCTGTGCTGTACCGCGTGCGTGACAACCAGCAGCAACCCTGGCTGTTAAAAACCCTACCTGCCAGCCGGGACAGTGACAGCACAGCCGGGAATGCCCTGTTACAGGAAGAGTGGTTTCTGCGGCGCGTGGCCGGACGTTACTTTCCCGAGGTGCACCACGCCAACCAGCGTCAGCACCTTTACTATCTGATGCGCGAACACCCCGGCATCACCTTGGCCGAGCACTATCACGTGCACGGCAACTTCGGCCTTAATCAATGGCTGGGAATCGCCTCGCTCCTGTTACGGGCGCTGGGCATGCTGCACCGACGCAACATCGTCCATCGCGATATCAAACCGGAGAATCTGCTGCTCAATAATGATGGCGAGCTGCGGGTGCTGGATTTCGGTTTAGCCTATTGCCCTGGGCTTTCCAATCAGGCACTGGGCGAGTTGCCCGGCACCCCCAGTTTTATTGCCCCGGAAGCCTATGCAGGCGCGCCGCCCAGTGCTGCGCAGGACCTCTATAGCGCCGGCGTTACTCTGTATTACCTGCTTACTGGCCACTACCCCTACGGCGAAATCGAGGCCTTTCAGCGCCCGCGCTTTGGCACCCCGGTGGCCGCCAATCGCTACCGCCCAGACCTTCCAGAATGGCTGGTGAAGAACCTCGACAAAGCCCTGACCAGCGACCCCACCCAGCGCTTTGAAACCGCCGAAGAGTGGTTATTGGCCCTGCAGCAAGGCGAACACCAACCCAGCACTCGACACCGGCCATTGCTTGAACGCGAGCCGCTGAAAGTGTGGCGAGCACTGGCGCTGGCCTCACTACTGGTCAATGGCCTGCTGTTGATTTGGTTGCTGCACGCATGACTTCAAACAGCACAATATCGCAGCAAAGCATGCAAGCTCGCTGCGCCGTATACACAGCCCTGATTAGGAAGACCCCATGAGCGCAAAAGTCTGGTTGGTGGGTGCCGGTCCCGGTGACCCTGAATTGCTCACCCTGAAGGCCTTGCGCGCCCTCAATAGTGCCGACGTGGTGATGATAGACGACCTAGTTAACCCGGCAGTGCTCGAACACTGTGTGAACGCCAAGGTTATTAGCGTCGGCAAGCGCGGCGGTTGCCGATCTACCCCGCAGGAATTCATCCACCGCTTGATGCTGCGCTACGCCCGCCAAGGCAAGTGTGTGGTGCGCTTGAAGGGCGGCGACCCTTGCATTTTTGGCCGTGGCAGCGAAGAGGCCGAATGGCTGGGCGCCCACGGAATTGAAGTGGAGCTGGTGAACGGCATCACCGCAGGTTTGGCCGGCGCCACCCAATGCGGCATTCCCTTGACCTTGCGCGGAGTTGCCCGTGGCGTCACCCTAGTCACCGCCCACACCCAGGACGACAGCAGCCTTAACTGGCAGGCTCTGGCACAAACCGGCACCACACTGGTGGTGTATATGGGCGTGGCCAAGCTGGAAGAGGTACAACGGGAATTGATGGCCGGTGGGCTTGCTGCCAGCACACCGGTGGCCATGATCGAAAACGCCTCCCTGCCCCATCAGCGCGAGTGCAGAAGTGATTTGGCAACCATGAGTGATGCAGCACAGGTTTTCAGGCTCAAGTCACCGGCGGTGATAGTAATAGGCGAGGTCTCAGGACTAGGGCACGTGACGAGGGCGTGCCAAGAGACCAGAGATCGCGGTCTAGCGGGGGGAGGTTAGAGTGAACTGAAATACTCTAACCGGCCAGAAGCGGTCGATCACATCCGAGCAGGGAAAAGCGGCTATTAAGAATACTCAGCCGCCCATCTCAACGAAATGCCCAAGTGATTTTGAACAGACCGAAGCGATTAATTGCCCACCTCAACAACCTTAGCGTCGGGTGCGTGGTTTTTCACCGACTCGATACCCTTGTCGCGTGAGGCTTCGGAGGCATATGACTGGCTCGTCCCGACTACTTGGTGATTACCCGCCTTAAGGTTGAACATAAACTTGTCAGCCCCGCTGGCCTTACGCTCGTAGCGTGCATCATCAGGCGCATTTTTTTTGACTGACTCGACTCCATTTAGACATCCAGACTTATCCTTGTAGCCCTCGCTGGCCAGAATTGCTTGGCCATTGTTGGCTTTGAGCCGAAAACGAAATTCACCCGCTTTGTCGTTGTATATTTCAAACGTCCCAGACATATAGCTATTCCTTATTTTTGGCTTTCATGAGATCCATCGATACCGCTGCGGTCCAAAAAATGACTGTTTGCCCATTAGAAATATGGTTTCTGTGTGATGCTAGCCAGGCAAAATCGATGCTCCAGCTTCAGTAGAACTGCATGACAAATGCACCATAACCCAAGAGCTAAACCAGATTTTTGAACAGTCAAAGTATAGACACAGATCTCAACACGGCTCGATTTCTTCGTCGAGTGAAGAGCCCAGCTTTTGCAGAGATATCCGAGCGGCTGCTTTTGGCCAATTCTGTTGAAAAAGTCGGTTTGCCCAAACGGCCCCAGTCGTGACCGATGAAAACGCCTTTTCCGTGCGTTGCTACGTGAAATCTGAGCTCGCAAACCTCTGCCGACTTTTAAGATTTCAATCTCATGCGCCAACTTTTCCACCGTGGTAACCAAGGCCGACTTTTTCAACAGAATCGGCCGGAAGCAGCCGATATAAAGCTGAATATAGGTTCATCGGCGATGGAATAACCAAAACCCCAAAATGGAGACTGATGTCAGCGGTCTTAAGTAAGAATATTGCCGCGCCGTGTTAGGTTCATCGATTGAAGATGATCCTAACGAGCAATGGGAACAGTGGCTGCTATCGACTGTAGCTTCAACAAAAGCGACGCATGCATGAGCGAGGCGGACAGCTGAGTATCAGCAAGATACCGCGACAGGATTTGACGCTATGACTGGGTATTGTCTTATACAGCCGCCAGAAAAAAGGAGACTCGGCGAATGAGAAAGGCTCTGACCCACTGCTGCCCCCATTGTGAGTGGCAGCAGACGTTGATGCTCGAAGATGTGGAGAGAGGCATGAACGTGCTCTTCGATCACTGCCCACGGTGCCGCTCGCATGGCCTTCTAAAGCGCCAAGCAAGCCGCCTAGAGACCCTAGCGGCTAGTGCCGCTCTCTCAGGCACAATCGTCACCTGCCGCCGGCATGGCAAATTGCCACTGAAAGGTTTAGATTCGCCATATAAGTGGCGCCAACAAAGCTCACTCCATCACAGTATGACAGGGAAGTAATTATGGCCGAGGCAAAGGACACGCTCCTAAGGCTCATCGCTCTGCTACGCCTGATCCCACGAACACCAGGTCGCATAGCGACCACAACCTTGCTGGAGAAGCTCAAGGATGATGGTTTCTCGGTAAGCCTGCGCACAGTTCAACGCGACCTTGAGCGACTCTCTATTCCGTTCGCCCTACAGCGTGACGAGAGCTCCCCGTCATTTCGCTGGAGCCTGTCGGAGAATGCGCCTATCGATTTGTCGGCCATGGATACCCCAACTGCACTGGCGCTATACCTCGCAGAGAGCCACCTGCAAACACTGCTCCCGCAAAGTGTTCTGGATCAACTCGGCCCCCAGTTCCGCATGGCCCGCAACTACCTCGACAATCTGGAAAACAACGGTCTAGCGCACTGGGCGCAAAAAGTTCGGGCGATCCCCAACGGCAAGTCCCTTCAGCCCGCGCAAATCGCCCCATGCGTCTGGGATCAGACTTCTACTGCCTTACTAGAGCGTAAGCAGTTGCAGATCAGCTACCTGAGCCGCAGCAAGAGTGAACTGAAGCGACTGCTGGTTCACCCAACCGGCCTGGTTTCCCGCCACGCCATCAGCTACCTGATCGGCAGCGTCGACGGCTACGACGATCTTCGCCAATTCGCCCTACACCGCATTCACCAAGCCGAGTGTCTGGAAGCCCCTGCTCGCGCCCGTGACGACTTCGAGATCGAGCGCTACATCCGCCAGGATCTCAACACCAATAAACCCATTGAGCAGGTGGAACTGGTCGCCGACGTATCGCCGCAGATCGCCTGGCTACTCGGCGAGACGCCATTGAGCCCGCAGCAAAGCCTAGAGCAGCTGCCAGATAGCGACTGGAAACGCCTGCGCGCCATCGTGCCGGACGATCAGGAGACGCTGTGGTGGGCGTTTGGGTTGGGGGAAAACATGAGGGTGCTTGAGCCCTGGGCATGGGCCCAGAGCATCCGGCACAGAGCCACCAAAGTGGAGGAGTTGTATGCACGGTAAGTGCAACAGCGCGGATTAGGATATTTAACTAAACGAGCCTTCTAGCAGAAATTCAACCAAGGATCAGATAGGTAAATCATGGGTATCGTAGTTGGTATTGTCATCTTTCTCATTGTGCTTGGCGCCGCCGCTAGCCTTATCGAGCGCGGAGCCGCATCGCGGCTATTGCGCCCTTACATCGGCCTGCTACTAATAGCCGCACTGATCGCCGGCCTTGGCGTGATTGTGGGTTTTCTTTTCAGCGGTCTGCAGGACTTCTTTCTCATCACCGCCAAGATCATCGCCGTATTCGCCTGCGCGGGCTTGTGCCTGCATTTGATCGTCATAGTCGCCAAGCGCTGGCTGTAACTCCCTGCTAAGGAAATAAGATGATCAACGCCTTCAGCTTCCAAGCGTCGCCAATCGCCAATCCAAGCACGACAGAAGCCAATATCTTCGTTCACGGCTACAGCGCCGGGCATAGCGATGAGGATAAAAAGCTCTTACTCGACAAAATTCCGGGTCAACTTCGGCACTACACCAATATCTTCGCGTTCTGGCCCTCGAATCACTACCTCCATTTCGACAAGTCGTCGCTCATGGCATTTGGTACGGTAGGCCTGAGTTTGATGACCGGAGGCCTAGCGTCCCCCCTTGCTTATTCGAGCCTTGCAGGTTCTTTCGCCAAGGACCGGCGAAAAAGCTTTACGGACGCCCGCTCTCGGGCAGAAAGGATGGGTGCCGTATTGCTTGAGCAATTAGGCGAATATCTGCGCCACAATCATCCACAGATCGAAACGATCAACCTGATCGGCCACTCGCTCGGAGGCCGACTGGTCGTCAACAGCCTGAAAACCTTTACCAAGAAGCAACGGCTAGCGATCAATGATGTCTTGCTGATGGCCGCCGCGGTCGAAGTCACCCCTGACGAAGCACAACAAATGCGTGGTTTGCTCCAGGGGCGACTGATCAATGCTTACTCCAAGGCAGACCGAACCCTTCTGCTGAATTGGGGGGAGACCTGCCTCGGGCGTAACGAGGTCGAGCATTTCGAGAGCGTGGAAATGGAAGACTTCGGCCATACCCACTATTGGGAGCGGCTGCAGGATGTGCTGAACAAAACCAAGTTCAAAACTTCGATAAAAAACTCAGCGGTGCCTGCGCAAGAACCTGCCTACGCCACGACCGCTCATACCTCCCCGCCTGAACAATCATTCGCAGAGTCACCCATGACGACACTTGACCTGAAGGCCCCAGGCGACATTTACCAGCACATCAACGAGGAATTGGCCCGCATCATCGACTCATTGAGAGTGCAGTCGAACGACCCCACCCTGGCCCAAGCGAAAAGCGATGCGCACTCGCGGCTTACGCAGTACCAAACAGCGTTAGAAAAACAGCTAGCCAAACTGCAAAAAAATGCCGAGTGGAATACCTTCACCATTGCCTTCTATGGCGAAACCGGCGCAGGTAAATCGACCATCATCGAGACCCTGCGCATTCTACTGCAGGAACCTAAAAAGCTCGCTAGCCAACAGGTGTTCTGCGAACTGAAAAGCCAGTACAACCTGAGCGAGGAAAGCCTGCAGAACCTGCAACTGGCCATTGCCCAAACCGATGCCCAGCTCCACGAACTAGCGCAGCAGCTGAGCGCCACGCTGCAGCACTACGAACAACCGTACAAGCAAACCCTGGCGGCCATCGACCAAGCCGACGCCCACAGCAACGAGCGGGCAAAGCAGCTGGGCAGACAATTCCAGCAGCATGAACAGCTCTATGGCAGCGCCCTTGATGCTGTCACGCAGCTCCAGACCCTTCTCGCCGAGCGTAAAAAGAACGCTTCTCTCTGGCAGAAGCTGTTGAATCTGTTCAGGAAAACGCCGGAAGAAATCGAGCTAGACCAAGCAACTGTCACACTCTCGGAAGCCTCCGCGACGCGTGATAGAGCAGCATCGACCCTAGGCGCCGAAGAGCAGCAGGCCAGGCAGGAGCGGCTCGCACTGGAGCGGCAGCTAGGCGAGATCGTCGCGGCCCGCGACAACGACATCGCAACTCTTGTCTCCCAGCAGACCGAAGCGGAACACAACCAGCAAGGCCTCATCCAGCAGCGCCAGAAACATGAAAGCCAGTTAGCACATCTACTGGCTGAACTGGAGAAACAGGCCGACGGTGAAATCATCGGTGACGGCAGGGCCGATTTCACCCGCCAGACACAGCGTTATGACCTCGTACTGAACGGCCAGCCCTTCGCCCTGCTGGATGTGCCTGGCATCGAAGGCAAGGAAGGCCTAGTGCTAAGCGAGATAGAGAGCGCCGTCCAGACCGCGCACGCGGTGTTCTATGTCACCAATCAGCCCGCACCACCACAAACGGGTGACCAGCAGCGCCAAGGCACGCTGGAGAAGATCAAGCAACACCTGGGCGCGCAAACCGAGGTATGGACAATTTTCAACAAAAAGATCACTAACCCTAAGCAGTCACTGACTGGCCGGCCACTGACCTCCGACGACGAGAACACCAGTCTGATCGGGCTAAACGAAAAAATGCGCGAGCAACTCGGCAAGCACTACCGCGAAGTGTTCCCGCTCACCGCACGACCTGCGTTCCTAGTTTCGACGGATCACTTCGCCCCAGAGTCTAAGAACGCCAGAGATCGCGACAAGAGTCTCACGGACTTCAGCTGCGACGAACTTTTGGAAAAGTCCCGTGTGCGCGCCTTTCTACAGTTGCTCGACGACCAGTTGCTCCACGACGGTCAATCCAAGATCACTCGGGCCAATTTCAACAAGGCCAAGAAATCGCTCGACCAGACTAGCCAAACCCTCTCCGGAGTTCAGCAGACCCTGGCTACGCTAGCAGAAGAACTTTCCCAGGAAGGACAAAGCGCCAAGAGCCAGTTGAACAGTAGCTTCCAGGCCCTGAAAAAACGTGTGGAGTCGTGCGGTGAAACCTTGATCGACGATTTCACCAGCAAGGTGCGCAACAACATCTATGCGCGTATAGCGAACGACATCAGCAACGATGCCTTCAAGGATGCATTACACAGCCAGTTCGAAACTCAACAAGAACACTTGGGCAAGCAACTTCCCAGCGTCGTGAGCGCAGAGGTCGGAAAATTCCAACAAGCCGCCGATGACATCATCACGCGCTTCGAAGAGCATGCCAAAGAGTTGGCCGCCAGCTATGAAAAACTCGGCAGCACACGGTTCAACGAGAAATTCGACCTCAAAATAAAAATCGACAACGGCATTAAGGTTGCTGGATTACTGGGTGGCCTTGCCGGCCTCGCACTGGCGCCTTTCACCGGAGGAGCCAGCTTGTGGCTCGCCGGGGCCGCTGTCGTTTCCGTGCTCGCCTCCATCGGTAAGGCCGTCTGGGGTGCCCTCAGCTCCGATTACAAAAAATCCCAACAACGCGAAGCTACCGAGAAGAACCTGCGCAGCGCCACCGAGCAATTGCGCAATGCGCTGCGCGACAACTTGGAAAAGGCCCTGTCCGAAATGCAACGTACTATTCACCAGTTAGACCTGGCACTTGAAGCACCAGCCAAACAGGCCGCCGCACAGGTACAAGCTCTTGATAGTTCTACCAGCCGCCTGAAAGCCCTATCCCGCCAAATCGAAACCGCAGGAAAACTGTAATGGAACACACCCTCGACACCTTCAAAGCCCAGCAGGCAAGCGCGCTGGAGCTTCTCGGCAAGCTGCAACATTTCCTCGGTCAGGGCGTGGCAGCCGGTGTGCCTATCGACCCAGCCTTGAACAACAAGCTGCAAGCTGCCATCGACAGCGTATCCAGCGAAAAACTCAAAGTCGCTCTGATTGGCGGCTTCTCCGAAGGCAAAACCTCAATCGCGGCGGCCTGGATGGAGAGACTGGATAAATCCAGCATGAAGATCAGCCACCAGGAGTCCTCCAATGAAGTGAAGGTCTACGAAGTCGGTGAAGACTTTGTCCTGATCGACACGCCCGGACTATTCGGCTTCAAAGAGCAGGAAAACGCCGAGACCCACGCCATCGAGAAATACAAGGACATCACCAAGAAGTACGTGAGCGAAGCTCACTTGGTGCTCTATGTGATGAACTCGACCAACCCCATCAAGGAAAGCCACCAGGACGACCTGACCTGGCTGTTCCGTACCCTGGGCCTGCTGCCGCGCACCATTTTCATTCTCAGCCGCTTCGACGAGGTGGCCGACGTGGAGGACGAACAGGCATACCAGGAAGGCCTGCAGATCAAGCGCGACAATGTGACCGGCCGCCTGCGCGAGCTGATCAAGCTGACCGAGCAGGAGGTCACCGAACTGTCCATCGTCGCCGTGGCCGCCAACCCGTTCGACTGGGGAGTGGAGCACTGGCTGGCCAACGTCGAACAGTTCAAGGCGTTGTCGCATATCGCCACACTGCAGTCGGCCACTACCGACAAGATCCAGCAAAATGGTGGCAATGCCGCGCTGGCCAACGAGATGCGCGCCAGCGTGATCCGTGACGTACTCAGCAACCAGTTGCCGGTCGCCATCGAAAACGACCAGAAGGTATCCCTTGAAGTAGGCAAGCTCCACGAACTCAACGCCCGCCTCGCAGCGCAGTTGGCAGGAACCGGGCAGCAAATTGAAGATGCACGCAATAGCCTACGCGAGTTCGCCATGCGCTATTTCGCTGATCTAATCCTACAGGCCAAGGGTTGCAGCCTGGAAACCTTTGGCGACTTCTTCGAGCGAGAAGTCGGAGCAGAAGGCATCATCCTGGCCACACGTATGCAGGCCGAGTTCAGCCGCCAGACTCAATCCATCACCCTTGAAATGCAAAAAATGCAGGTCGGCTTCGATAGTGAGGTCAACCACTTCAACACCACCGTCAAGGCGCTGGGCAAGCAGGGCATCAATCACGTGCTCAAGGGCAACCTAATCAACAACACCACGGTACTGGCAGCCCGCGACGGCATCGTCACCATAGCCAAGACAGTGGGCATGGATATCGGAAAATACCTAAAATTCAAACCCTGGGGTGCCCTAAAGTTCGCCAAGGGAGCCAACGGTGCACTAGCCTTTATCGGTGTGGCTCTCGAAGCCTGGGATAGCTGGGAGCAATACAAGCGCGAAGAGGCGTTCAAAAAGGCCATTACAGAAATGGTCAGTAACTTCGAACAGCAGCGCCAGGACTTTCTAGATCTCGTGAACTCCGAGCGCTTCAAAGAAGAGTTCTTTCCCGACTACCTGCTGCTCGCTAACCGCCGACAAGAGCTGCAAAACAATCTGGATGAAAGCCGCACGCGCCAGCAGCGCTTCCATGCATGGCGCGTCGAAGCAGAGACTATAGACGCGGAATTCAGAGCACTTGATTGAATCTCGGTAACATCTAAGCCCGTTGCAAGGTGCCGCGGGCCTTATGCGTTTAGGACTCATCCACTACCGGATAACACGCCTCCCCCCATAAGGTATCAGCGCTATCCATCATGAGTTCGATGATCAACGGCACCAGCTTACCTAGCAAGCTCGTACAGTCGCGCATCTGCTCGCGATTAACCGAGCCGTTCCAGGTGGCGCCACCGTGGATGAGCTGGTTGCGAAGGGTGTACAGGCGGTTGAACAGCACGCCGAGCAACGCTGGCGTGTTGCCGCTGGCCAGGGCCAGCTGGGCGGACTTCTTGCCGCTGGCGAAGCGGTTTTTCCAAGTGTTCTCATCGATCTTGCCGCTCTGGTGATCCCAGAAGCTCTGGAACACGTACTGGTTATCTAACAGTACCCGGATGCTGCCGGAGAACTCTTGCCAGACAAGTGCATCAATCCGTTTGCTCTTATCCATTGAGCAGAGCTTTTCCAGGAAGGCTTTGAAGGTCTCTTGCTCCGAGAGGCGCTGGCGCTCGTCGATCTCAGTGGCATAGGCAGCGTTGAAGGCTACCCACAGGAAGATGAAACGACCGTCGAGGTCGTCAGCCTGCTCCGCGCGGTCAAGCCAACTAAGTGCACGATGGACACGCAGACGCAGATTGGGGTGTTGGGCATCACGCTCCTGGCGATGACGTTGCTTCAGCGACTGGAACTGCATGGTTCTCTCCTTGAATAAGCTCCGTACCCTAACAGAGCAGCACTGAGTCGCAATACCGCGACACAATCTGCCGCGCTACTCCGGCACACTCTCTTAAAGCACAACGGAGAGACCATACATGCCAATACCTCCCCATCCTCGCACTTTCATCTGCTCACACTGCGGCTGGCAACGCACAACCATTCCTGCCAGCGATGCCATCCGGCTGGAAGTCGACTGGTTCTTCCAGTGCCCAGCCTGCCAACACACTGAATTGGAAACCCGCCCGGCCAACCGCGCAGAAATCATGCGAGAGCGGCTGACCCAGTTCTTTCGCTAATCACGGATCTGCACCACATCACAGGAAAACTCATCATGCATAAAACCAAGATACTGCTGCTCTGCAGCCTGATTACCTGCGCCAGCGCCCATGCCGGCACCTACGAATGGACTTCCGGCTGGGGCATGGGTGTCAGCGAGCATCTGGTGGACGACGGCAATGGCAACGAGCTGAATATCTCCTGCCCGAACCATGAGGAGGATGGCTACGTCCGCGCCTACGCAAGCATCGGCGGCCAGCAATACAGCTCCGATGAGGGCAACGGCTTCGATGTGATCGTCGACGGCGAGACTTATAGCAACCCCTTCTTCACCGACTGCCGAGCTTGCGGGGCCAACTTCCCGGGTTTCTGGGAAGTCCTGCGCAAGGCTAACAACCTGAAGCTTGCTGCTGGCGGGCAGACAGTCAATCTGCCGACCAAAAATATAACCACCGTACTCCAGCCGCTGGACAGCCCGGAAAACAGCTGCCACTCGGCCTGGTAAGACAGCCCGTACGGCGACACAGGCTGTCGTCGGGAGCAGAGACACTGCTCCACGTAATCAATCGAATCGAGGAGTGAATCGATGTCCGATACACAAAACAGCACGAGCCAGTGGTTCTATGAGGAGAAAGGCGAGCGCAAGGGTGGTGCCAGCGAACAGGAGATGGTCGAGCTGATTCGCTCGGGCCGCCTCGGCTATGGTAGTTCTGTTTGGATGCCCGGCTTCAACGAGTGGGCGAAGCTGGAGGACACACCTCTGCGGCAACACCTGCAGCAGACTCCGCCACCACTGGCTGGTAGCCAGGTGAACAACACCCTGGTCTGGGTGCTCGCCTTCGCCCCCATCATCGGCTACCTGATGGAATGGTTCGTCGCTGGTGCGCTCAATGGCAGCGAAGCAGCAGCGGCGCGAGCGATGGAAAACGCCAGTTACTGGTACATCACGCTAGCGCTCAATCTGCTGCTGTCCTTCTTCGACGAGAAGCGTCTGCAAAAGACCGGGCACAATACCAGCCGCTTCAGGGGCTGGGTCTGGCTGGTGCCGGTGTACCTGTATCAACGCGCCAAAAATCGTAAGCGTCTGCCGAACTCACCTTGCGTAATTCAGGCGGGTGCCCATTGATGCGGCAGTAGTTGGCCAATCTCGCTGGCCCGCTGTGTCGGCAGCCGCATCAGCACATCCTTCAGGTAGGCGTACGGATCATGCCCATTCATCCGCGCCGACTGGATCAGGCTCATGATCGCCGCCGCCCGTTTGCCGCTGCGCAGCGACCCGGCAAACAGCCAGTTCGAGCGTCCAAGGGCCCATGGTCGAATCTGGTTCTCGACCTGATTGTTGTCGATAGGCACGGCGCCGTCGTCCAGATAGCGCGTCAGCGCTAACCAGCGTTTTAGGCTGTAATCCAGGGCTTTTGCCGTGGCTGATCCGTTGGGCACCCGATCACGCTGGGCCAGCATCCAGTTATGCAGCGCATCGAGGATTGGTGAAGACTTTTCCTGCCGTATTCGCCAGCGTTCTTCATCGCTCATGTGCCGTGCTTGCCGCTCGATTTCATACAGCCCGGCAATGGAGTGCAGCGCCTGTTCGGCTAACTGGCTTTTGTTCGCTGCGTGCAGATCGAAAAATTTGCGGCGGGCGTGGGCCATGCAGCCAATTTCGGTGATGCCCTGCTCGAAGCTGGCCTTGTAGCCGGCGAAGTCGTCGCAGACCAGCTTGCCACTCCACTGACCCAGAAAATTGCGCGCATGCTCACCAGCCCGGCTGGGGCTGAAGTCATACACCACGGCCTTCAGGTCGGCGAAGGGTGTGGTGCAGTATGCCCAGACGTAAGCCCGGTGGGTTTTCTTCTCGCCAGGGGCCAGCATTTGCACGGGGGTTTCGTCGGCGTGGATCACGCCTTGCGCCAGTACCGCCTCGCGCAGGGCGTCGACCAATGGTTGGAGCTGTACGCCGGTGTGTCCGACCCACTGCGCCAGCGTCGAGCGGGCGATGGCCAGGCCAGCGCGCCCAAAAATCTTTTCTTGCCTATACAGCGGCAGGTGGTCGGCAAATTTGGCCACCATCACGTGAGCCAGCAGGCCGGCAGTGGGGATGCCCTTGTCGATCACCTGGGCTGGTACCGGCGCCTGGATCAGTGTTTCGCACTGACGGCAGGCCCATTTGCCACGCACGTGCTGTTCGACGGTGAACACGCCCGGCGTGTAATCCAGCTTTTCGCTGATGTCTTCGCCGATGCGTTGCAGCTGGCAGCCGCAGGTGCATTGAGTGTTCTGCGGCTCGTGACGGATCACAGTACGCGGAAACTGGGCTGGCAGCGGTGCGCGCTTGGGCTGTTGGCGGGGTTCAGCCGGAGCCGCCGGAGGATTGAGGGTTTTCAGTTCCGCCTCGATAGCGGCAATGTCCGTGTCGAGCAAATCATCCAGCAGGCTGCCCTGGTCAGGGCTTAGTTGCTCGCTACGCTTGGCGAACTTGTGTCGCTTGAACCAGGCGATTTCATGGGTGAGCTGCTCGATGACGGTTTGATCGCGGTCGATCTTCTTGCCCATCGTTTCAACCGTCTTACCCAACGTGTCGACTTGCGACAGCAACTGCGCAGCGAGTGCGCGCAGTTGCTCAGGTGTCAGTTGGTCGAGATTGGGCGAGGAAGTCATGCCGCTGATTGTGCCAGAGCAGGCGATCAGCGCAGATAAAGCGATGGGCTAATGGCCGGCGCTACAGCACTGTGATCGCACCGGCTGCACCAACCCGCTGCCAAGGTAAACCGAGCACCAAAGCCTGAAGCTGCTCGGTGTCGAGTTCAACTTCCGAGCCGCGGTGGATGCCTGGCCAGTGAAACTTGCCCTGGTTCAATCGCCGCGCGGCCAGCCAGATCCCTACACCGTCATGCACCAACACTTTCATGCGGTTGGCGCGGCGGTTGGCGAACAGATAAGCACAGTGCGGCTTCGCCGCACCGAATACCTCCACTACACGGGCCAATGCGGTCTCGGTGCCGGCGCGCATGTCCATCGGCTCAGTGGCAAGCCAGATGCTATCGATGCGGATCACGGGGCAAGCCCCCGGACAAAGCGGGCGCAGCCGTCAGGATCGGACACTGGCCATTTCACTGTGACTGACTGCTCGCCAAGCGATAGCTCAATAATCACCGATGCTGCAGTCGGCCGTTTGGGCGTAGCCCTCAATGGAACGAACGCCGACAACACCGCGGGTAGCTGATCTCGGTAAAGCGGTAGCCATTTTCGAATGACGTTGGCGTTGATGCCATGGCGGATGGCAACGCTGGAGACGGTCGCACCCGGTTGTAGGCATTCCTGAACGACCTGGACCTTGAACGGTTTGGGGTAAGAGCTTCGTTGGCGCATGGAAATCCTAACGTTAAGGACGATCGCGTCCGCTTAAAAATACGCGGACACCATCGCCCTTAATGCTGGAGTTCGGAAGGTGACTTGGCTGGACGCTTACATACCAACCAGGGTCAGGCTGAGGCGGATGTACTGCGTTACCTGACGGACTACTACAACCATCAACGGCCACACAGCTACAACGGGTACAAAACGCCAGTGGAAGCCGAATCACTGGCCGGATAAACCTAAACCAGTGTCCAGAATTCGTTGACCACAACAACACCCCCGACGCAGGACTTGCGCGCTACCGCCAGGCTGGTGCGACCTGGCTCACCCATGGAAATTTCATCCCCCAGGCGGATCAAGTTCTATGTACGAACGGCGCTCAGCATGGACTGTTATGCACCCTCATGGCGCTATTACGTGCAGGAGACACAATTGTCACGGAACAACTTACGTACCCTGGCCTGATTACAGCTGCACGCATGCTCGGTATCAAGCTTCTCGGCGCAGAAATGGATGAAGAGGGTTTAACGCCGGAATCCATTGATGAGCTTTGTCACCATAACCGCGTCTCCGCTATTTACTGCACACCCACGCTACAAAACCCGACCACGGGCGTTCTTTCTCCGCAGCGCCGAGAAGCAGTCATCGAGATTTGTCGTAAACACAATCTGTTAATCATCGAGGATGAAGCCCACGCCGTTCTTGTAGAGAACCGCCCTCCACCTCTAAGTTTTTTCGCGCCAGAGCGCAGCATTTTGATTAGCAGCCTGAGTAAGGCAGTAGCCGCTGGCCTGCGGGTGGGCTTTCTGCATGCCCCGACGACATTAATTAGTCGAATCACTGCAGCCTTGCGAGCTTCTTGCTGGATGGCAACCCCACTGGCAATGGAACTCGCCACCAATTGGATAGAGGGCGGTACGGCTGAGAAGTTGCTGCGCGATCAAATAGCAGAGATCAGTCGCCGCAAAGATCTCGTGCAGGGTGTGCTGGACGGATTGACCTACCGTACACACCCCCAAAGTCCGCATTTTTGGATCGAGGTACCCGAACCTTGGCGTGCGTCTGACATTGAAGCTGACCTTAAGCTTAAAAATTACCTGATTGCGACAGCAGAGGCTTTTGCCGTTGGCCGAGCAGCAGTTCCGCAGTTTGTCCGCGCGAGCGTAACTAACGCTTCACACAACGATCAGTTACTTCTGGAGGGCTTCAAAACTCTCGCGAATACCCTGCGCCAAGGCAGCAGTCAGTTCGAAGGATGAATAGCGCCTAATTTCGTAGACACCTCAGTCCTCTGGCTGGCACCCGCCAACCAGATACTTGGCATCCACACAGACTGGACTACGCTCAGTGCACCTTGAAAAGGAGTTCGAGCTATGTTCCCCATGCGCAAGGCCGCGCCTCTGAAGATTATTTAATCCAACACCGATGGCAAAAGCCCAGTGACCAAAGGTCGCTGGGCCATTTCCGTGTCGAACCTGTCTGCTCTCAGTTCCTGAGATCTCTACGCAGGCCTTACAGGCCTTCGTTCAACTGAGCCGTCATCTCGCTGATGACGATCGCATTAATGCTCCTCAACAGCCGGACTTCACCCCCTAATGTGGCCTTAAGCTCCTGCCTATGCTGCAGCAGCTCGGTATTTTGTTGAATCACCTCATCCAGTAGCTTCGGTGCTTCTATACGCACACTGTCGACAAGTTTCCGGATGTTGTCCCGGGCCGTTGTTGGCTTGATACCCATGGCTTCACCAGCGCTTATGAGTAACGGCGTAGTGATCTCTACTAGGCGCTGAGTACCATTAATTGGCCAAGCCATAGTGGCTTGGCCTGGCCATTGATCCCGATCATACGCCCGTGTGCCGTATACAGCCGTGCACAGCAAGTCATAGAAAGGCGACAGGTGTACGCCCCTAGGAGACATCAAGAAACTTAGGTTTTTCAGATGCGCGTCCTCATTGCCCACGAGGACGTTGAAGGTCAGCCATTGGAATAGGCGCAACCGGGCCAGCGCTGCTGGCCGACACTGGTTGGCCAGTTCTGCAATGAGCTCAACACTGCCGGCGCTGTACTTGAACTCTCTGGACAAACCATTCAATTGGCACGCGTCGATACAGTGAAGGCGAGCCCAGCCGTGCTCAGTCTCGGCGCGGTCAAAACGCTCAATCAAATAGACCGGCTGCGGCACATATAAGCGGTGCACCCTTGGTGCAGGCAATCCCACACGATCAGCCAGTTTCATCACAAACCATTCGTTGATCACGGAGTGCGGCCATGCATCACCTGGATGGTCGGGCTTGAGTATGTGTGTCGATGGCTCGTTACCCACTGGCTCAAGAAGCTGGTCATCCCTGTAGATGATCGCCACCTTATGTTGGGCACCAGCCAAGGACATTTTCTTGGCTGCTTTCTCGGCCAAGGGAATCTTCGGCATCGCCAAAATGCGCTCTGACATTTCGCCATCGGGCAGCACCTGTATGCTCCCCGGTTCAGGCTCTTCCCCAGGGGGAAGCAAAGTGAGAGAGCCGGCCGACTCCGCACCGAAATGCTGCAGTAAGGCGAAAGCATCCTCAATCGCCGCGCCTGCGGCCATAGCAATTAGGTGCCGCTGACCCTCTTCCGGCAGTAGATTGTCGAAATACCACTGCACAGGGCGAGTGGTAGCACCATCAAAGTGCTCCTCCGCCTGCAGGGGTAGCAACGGGCACAATGCATGCGCCAAAGGATCGACCAACCACTGCCCGCTGTAGCAAAAGGCCCATAGGCCATTGCTTTCGCGCAGGGTGCCCACGTGAGTCTGGTTAATCCAGACGTTGAGCGATCGTTCCATTAGTTAGCCTTGCTCGTGGATGCAGGACTCTTGGAGGCAGATGCCTTGTTTGATTTGGCCAGTTTCTTGTTTGCCGTTTCAGCGAGCAGCTTCCTGATATCGTCGGCAAAGGGTTCTGGTACCTCGATCGTCACGTTCAGACCGAGCTCCTGCATGACTTGGAACAGCTTGCCCCACTGCACTGTTTCCCCGCCACGCTCCACCTTCCCCAGGAAGTTCTCGGACACGCCAATGATGCCAGCCGCATCGTCTTGGCGGATTTGCATGGCCTTGCGACTTGCTCGAATGAGCGCGCCTACTTGCTCAGGGGACTCGATGTCGATTTTCATTTGAAAAACCTCATGATCTTGCTGATTTTTTGCGCAGCGCAGGGAGAAAAGCACAAATCCACACGAATGTGCGGATTTTAGTCAACAAGGCGATATTCTTCAATAATTCCGCATGATCGTGAGGTTTTAAGGCTGGGTCATGGTTATGGCTAAAAATCCACACGATTGTGCGGAAAAGGCAAGAGCCTGCGCGCTTCTTTTGCGTGCGGTGACCATACGATCGGTGGAATAACGGTCTTGCTGTTTCCTCTCACCCTATCACGGCGTTCTCGCCGTCAAGGGCTGCGTACGCTTCGCGCACTTGCGGCAGGGCCGGCTATCGCCCCCTGACTGCTGCGCTACACCCTGCTGATTCCGGTTCCGGGCAATTCCGCCCGAGCAACTGGAGCACGATCATGTCGCAACTCTCTCTGGCTTTTAACGCTTCACTACTGATGCAAGACGACCAGGGTCGCTACTTGCCGGCCACTGCGGAGCAGATTCTGGAAGAGGCACGTCGGGTCATCGACCTCAAAACACAACGCGGTGAAGCGTTCACCCTCCAGAGCTGGTCAAGGAGTACTTGATCACCAAACTGGCCGGTTTCGAACATGAGGTTTTCGCTGCACTGTTCCTGGATGCCAAGCACCAACTGATCCAGTACGTTGAGATGTTTCGTGGCAGTATCGACAGCGCGTCGGTCTACCCTCGGGAAGTGGTCAAGGAAGCACTTCACCACAACGCGGCAGCAGTGATCTTCGCGCACAACCACCCAAGCGGAAATCCTGAGCCAAGCCAGGCAGACAAAACGCTGACCCAACGGTTCAAGGAGGCATTGACGCTTGTTGAGGTACGTTCGCTGGATCACATCGTGGTCGGAGGCCGACAAACAGTGTCATTTTCTGAGCGAGGACTGATCTGAACAACGGGGGCTTCGGCCCCTTTTTTGCTTCGTCTATGGTCGATTGGGAGCATTACGCCCCTGTAACCTCGCTTGCGTTTCTGCACGTGTACTAACCAAAAGTTTTTATAAACGGACCAGCACAATGTCTGATTGCCGCGACCACATGCGGCGCCTGCTCGCACAGCTCGGTTGAGCGCGCCAGTACACGCTCCAGCGCGCTCAACTGCTCGCGGATCACTTCTTCTGGCCGCGCTACATCACACACCTGAGCGAAGTCCAGCAGCCCCTGTCGAGACGCAAAGAGCGTCTTGTTGCCCACAAGGTCCAGCGCCAATACGTCCTCTGGAATATAGGCCGTGGTGTTGACGATATCGTAGGCCGGGGCCAGCCGCGCATCGCGCTGGGTCGGATCGGAATACAGCAACCCGAAGTTCTTCAGATGGGCGTCGCCGTTACCGACGATGCAGCTCAAGGTAACCATGGCGAATAGCTGAGCCAATGAGCCCCGCACCTGCTCGGATGGGCAGTACAGGCGGATAGCCTTGGCGATAGCCGAATAGCTCTTGCTGTATTTTTGCTCCGCCGCCAGCCCCATCAATGCCGCCATGTCCTCAAAGCCGATCGGGTTCAACTGCTCGTCCCGGTCGAAGCGGCGCATCACGAACAGCTTGGCATTGGCGGACAGGTAGAACTCCGGCACCGCAATACCGGCCTCCTTGGATACGGACATGCAAAGGAACTCATTGATCGCCAGCCCCGGAAACTCATCACGGCCACTCTTGATGATCAGGTCAGAGGTTTTCGAGGTGAAGCGCTGCGGCACGGAATCCTGATGCTCTGGGACCAGTACCTTAGGCTGCACGCCCGATATACCGGCACGCAGAATGTAGCGATCCACCAGGCCGGCAAAAATATCTTCTGCACCGTCCCAGGCGAGGATTTCTTCGAGCTTTTCTCCGGGAAACTGCTGCCTTCGTAACAGCACATCGACCTCAGGCGAGCTGACCGCCACCCGCCCGATAGGCGAACTGCTACCGGACAGTGCCAACAGCAGCATCGGGTCAACGTTCGCAACCTTGGCCAAGCGGTTGCGTAGCTGCTCCAGGACGTATCCTTCCGGCAGGTTCATCTGGAAGATCGGGTGCAATTCTCGATGACGGTATTCGTCCATGCGCACCGGCATTAGCAAACTGATCGCCGCCCGCGCCTCGGCGTCCTCGTGGTAACGGAATAGGTAATCACCTGTGCTGGTAAGAATCTTCCCGCTGTCACCCTCTGGCGTTGCAACCTGCAGCACGGCCGTCATCAGTCGAATACTCCGTGGATTTCGTCCAACGTGGGCATGGCTGCCGGCACCACATTGAGCTCTGAGTCTAGGGCCGCTAGCACTCGCGCATAGGCCATCATTCCCACCGAAAGATCGCCCTTTTCAATGGCGATAACCTTTTGCCGGGTTATGCCAGCCAGGGAAGCCAGTGAGGCTTGAGTCAGCCCGCGATTCAGACGGCGCTGCCGAAGCTGCTCGCCAAGTCGCAGCGTGATGAGGGAATAGTCCATGTTCTGTATACGCAACAAGTTATATTGAATGTAACGTATACCGAACCAACGGAGAAATCAAAGCGGATAGGCTGCTTGAACCCAAGAACCGGCGCTACGCGGCCATATAGCGATCCACCACCAGGTGCAATTTACGACTGCGTTGGCGGTAGCATCCTTGCGTCCATACAACGCCCAAAACTCTTTTCCCATATGATTTTGGTGGGGCCATCACCCTGCTTTCTGAATGCTCCCCCAGACTATAAGGGCGGCTTCGAAAGAGCGGATCTGGAAGGGCTGCTTGAACTTATGGACCAGAACTACATCGGCTGGGCGCAATACTTTGCGCCCGTCGTGGCCGGTGCAACGCTGAACCAACCGCTGGCAGCGAAACTTTCAAACAGCTTCTGCTCCACCGATCCAGTCATGGCGCGACTGTTCGCCGAGGTCACGTTCTTTTCGGATATACGTGATCAGCTACAACACTGCAAAACGCCGTGCCTGATACTGCAGCACCGAAACGATGCCCTAGCACCGCTGATCGTGGGCGACTATCTGCATCAGCATTTAACCGGCAGCACCCTGGAAATACTCGACGTCTCCGGACATTGTGCTCATATGAGCCACCCCGATTTAGTCGCAGACAGCATGCGCAAATACCTATCAGGAAGAGACAGTCGTGTTCTACCTTGAGCGATTGCCTTGCCCTGTTTTGGTGACAGATTGCAGTGGCCTCGTACTGCATACCAATCTCGATTTCAGAAATCTCGTAGGGCCAAGCGAGAGCGGCACAATGGATCGATATTTCCCGCCAGCGAGCTGCATCTTCCTTCAGACCCACGCCTGGCCGTTGTTGTTTAAAGACAGTGGGTTCAGTGAACTCTATATGCAGCTACTGAGTGTGGACGGCCAGCGCATACCCGTTATGACTAATGCGCGGGTCAGTGAGATTCGAGGAACGCGCGTTGTGATATGGCTATTCTTCGTAGCCAAGGAGCGCCAACGCTTTGAGTCTGAACTGCTCCAAGCTCGCCAACAGGCTCAGGATACTGCGGCCCAACTAACCGAAGTCAACGGTGAGCTTATGCGTGCTTATGCTCAGCTCGCCGCATATACGGCTGAGGTGAAAACTGAAGCAGACCAATTGGCCTACTTGAGCCATACCGACCATTTAACAGGCCTCGGCAATCGCCGGGCACTTTTGCTTAAAGTTGACCGCTGGATAAAAACGGCAAGCGACCAAGATGTTGGAAGTTTATTGTTGATTGATATCGATTTTTTCAAGCAGGTGAATGATCGTTTGGGTCATGCAGAGGGAGATCGCGTGTTATGCCATATCGCATCTCAGCTCCAAAATAGCGCGCGGGCGCAAGACTCGGTTGTCCGTTATGGTGGTGAGGAGTTTGTGGTTTGGCTTCCTTACTCTAATCGCCGAGGGGCAGAGCTTACTGCTCAACGGCTACATGACCAGATTGCGCAAGCTCAAGTATGCGACCAGCAGATTACGGTCAGCATAGGCCTCACCACGCTCACACCGCAGCATCAAGAAACCACTAGGTACCTAGAACGTTTGCTCAGTGAAGCAGACACTGCTCTGTACGAAGCTAAATCTCGGGGCCGCAACCGCACGATTTGTTTTGACGATTTATAGGGTTACACAGTACCGCAATGCAAGGGTCAAGGATTAATGGCTCTACGAGCGCTGCCTAACCGGGGTAGTCTCTCGGGCATAGCAGTAAAAGACTAAACAGCTGCTAAACGCACTTGGTTTCGGCCATTATTTTTTGCTGCATAAAGACTTCGTGTTGCCGCTGACCGAAAACTGACCCAGTAGAGGCTGTTCTGCCGACTGAAAACTGACCCAGGTGTTCAACTGCTTCTGCTCAATTTTTGAGCAGGAGAACACAGGGTGATCAGTATGGAAATGATGGGCAAAATTCGCCGGATGTATTTCCGCGACAAGCTGTCGCTGCATGAGATAGCCAAGCGCACCGGGTTGGCGCGCAACACGATTCGCAAGTGGGTCAGAGC